>JAPLGT010000188.1:0-60185 GCA_026390035.1 Chloroflexota bacterium | reverse complement strand
TGCGTCCTTTTGCACGTGGCAAACGCCACCATCACAGCCCTGCCGAGTTGGCCGGGATCCAAATCCAAGGTGACCCGCTGACGCTACTGGAACTGGCTCCGAAAGTGTCAATCTAACTTCCTGGGTTTCTGAACCATGCCTAGGATTAGCATATGCAAAAAATATGGTCAATTGGTTTAGTCGTATTAGGGCTGATAGCGATTTTTTCAGGTTTTTTGTATGATGTAGTATATGCAGGCATACCGTATCCAGACCCCACACCCGCAATGTTGGCAAGTTACAATTTCCATTCTCAAGTTGCATCTATAATCCGCTGGGGTGGGTTATGTATTAGTGCAATAGGTGGAAGCGTGATGATACTTCGAAAGTTATCAAAATGATTCGCAAGAACCCAAATGAAAATCTATGGCAAATGCCGCCCAACAAAGCCTGAACACAAGACACGGGGATTGCCATTCTGCAGCGTGCGGCGGTCAGTTATTATTGAAATTGGCATTCGGGCGTTGCTAATCATGGGGCGCAACCAATGAGTTAGTTGAGTAAGCGGATTTTTCCGGCTGCCATTTTGGAACCAACAAGTAGCATTTTCTGCCCGGGAAAGTAATTCCAACACCGCACTGCATTCGGTATAATATTATCAACCGGAGCTACTCCTCCGTCCATTAATTTCAAATCCCAGTGGCTATAAAAAGGAGCCATACCATGTCTTTTCAAGCCTATCTCGACAACATCGAAGAAAAAACCGGCAAAACCCCTAATGATTTTATTGCAATGGCAAAAGAAAAGGGCTTTGACAACTCGAAGATAAAAGCAGGGGAGATCGTTGCATGGCTTAAAGAAGAATACGGTCTGGGGCGTGGTCACGCCATGGCAATTGTTTACGTTATCAAGAATGGCGCAGAAATCGGGGACAAACATGTCGGGTCAGATGGAGTCCATCGTGATGAGTCGAATGTTTTAAGGTTGGATGGGAAGAAGAAAGAATAGTCTGAAAGTGCGGGCTTCGCGGGTGTCTGGCGGCTTTGTTCGCCAGGTTCCACGCTTGCAAGTAACGCCAGCCCATGGGCAGCTTTGCTGAAGCAATTTTGCAAAGGGTAAACCATTACACAATAAAGGACAACGTTAATGAGAAAGCTAAAACTTCAGGTGCAAATGACCGTTGATGGCTATATTGCAGGGATGAACGGAGAGATGGATTGGACGGCGCAGGATTGGGACGATAAACTCAAAAAATATGTTGGAGAAATAACCGAACCGATTGACTGCATCATTCTTGGGCGAAAACTTGCTCAAGGTTTTATTCCATACTGGGCTTCCCACCCCGAGCAAGAAGGTGCTGATATATTTAACAGCACTAAAAAAGTTGTTTTCACCAAAACGCTTGAAAAATCAGAATGGGACAATACCGTTTTAGCGACAGGTGATTTAGTTGAAGAAATCGCAAAACTAAAAATGCAAGACGGTAAAGACATTATTGCTTATGGTGGCGCAACCTTTGTATCGGCTCTCATTAAACACGGATTGATTGACGAGTTTCATTTATTCATTAATCCAACTGCGATTGGTAACGGTATATCAATTTTCAAAGAACTTGAAAGCAAGCAAAATCTGGTATTAATAAAATCACTATCATTTGACTGCGGGATTGTTGTTCTTCATTACGAGCCGCAACGCAACTAAATAGTGCGCCCAAACTGCCGCCGCTCAACCAAGCCTGAACCAGACGCTGGGGACTGCCACCCATCGGCGTGCGGCACGTTTCGCTCTGGGCATTTCGCTTCACGTGGCTTCGAGTTCTTCATGCTCCGAAGCGAAGCCACGCCACCGTTGGTACGCTTCGTCGCGTGCCAACGTATAGGTGCCCTGGGCTTGTCACATGCCATGATATTTTAGACATCGGTTATCTGCTTGGAACTAAGCAGCCAGATAGTAATCCAGATGTTGAAGGAATACAGTCATGAGAAAAATTGTTGTACTCGAACATATCTCGCTCGATGGTGTCATACAAGCCCCAGGCGGGCCAGACGAAGATACCAGCGGCAGCTTCGCGTATGGCGGATGGATAAGTGCATATTCCGACGCGATTCTTGGAACGGCCCTGAGAAAGCAGATGAACATACCGTTCGACCTGTTGTTAGGGCGCAAAACCTTTGAAATTTGGGCGCCGTATTGGCCGCGACATGCGGACGCATGGCCCGGCGTCAACGCGGCGACCAAGTACGTCGCATCGAATACCATGACGTCAAACGAATGGCAGCCGTCCGTGTTTTTAAACGGAGATATTGCAGAAAAAGTCACCAAAATCAAGCAGCAGCAAGGGCCGGATTTGCACGTTTGGGGAAGTGCTAATCTCATTCAGACGCTTATCGAGCATGATTTGGTCGATACGTTCTGGCTGATGATATACCCGATAACGTTGGGCGCTGGAAAGCGGTTATTTGCCGATGGCACTCTCCCGATGGCGTTCAAAGTGACGGAAAGCAAAGTCACCCCGAACGGCGTCATTGTCGTGAATTACAAGCGGGCAGGCGCAATCACAACCGGAAGTTGATGAATATTCGCGCCGTGTTGGTCATCTGAAGTCAGGGTCAGGGCAGCATAGATGGCTGCCGTATCTGTATGGATATGTGCGCATCTGGCACATGTGGCTAAGCATCTACTGGCCTATAGAATTTTACCGGTGAGAACTCAGCATGTTTTTATAAACTGCTTTGGCTTCCACAACCGCAATCGGGAGGCTGTGCCGGATGAACAACCCATAATCCGGGCACAAGCCTTCCTTGCGGGTACGCTGACCACCCAGAGGCACAATCCTCCCGGGCGTTAGAACATACTGCTCCAGGATGTAATCATCATCCCAGTTTGCAATATTTAGTTTAGGAAGTATGGAAGTTCGGCATGTGTCTGCGTCGTTGAGCACTGGCGAATAAATTGGTAGATTTATTTTACGGGATATCCGCTGATCTCTTCGCCAGTCAAGCATACTCATGATCTATGAAAATAAGAGTTGGATTAATACTTTGCAGCTGGTTAGTTTTGGACGGAACTGCGGTATAAAATAAGAGAATGAAATATAGCGCCCTGATCTTCGATATGGACGGCACCCTCGTCCACAATATGCCTTTTCACAACCAGGCCTGGCAGGACACCCTCGCCGATGCTGGCGTCCAGATCGACATGGAAGAATTTAACCGGGCGACAACCGGTAAAAAATCAGCCGAAATTGTACGTTTGATGATCGGCAACCAGCTCAGAGATTCCGAAGTGACTTATTGGCTTGAGCGCAAGGAAGCCCTTTACCGCGAGAGTTTTGCCAACTGCCGTGAACCGTTGCCGGGATTGCTGCACTTGCTTGAACAAGCCCATGACATCGGTATTCCCATGGCGGTTGCGACGGCCTCGCAGCCCGAAAACATCAGTTTTATCCTCGACGAACTTAATATTCGCCGTTATTTTACTGCCGTGGTTGGTGGGCAGGATGTCCAATTTGGCAAACCCGATCCCGAAATTTTCCTGAAGTCTGCCCGGACCCTGGGCATCGAACCAGCACGCTGCCTGGTTTTTGAAGACGCATTGGGTGGGATTGAGGCTGCCCGCCGCGCTGGCATGGATGCCGTCATGATCTGCACCACCATCCCCGGCGAGGAAGTTGCCGGACAGGCGCATGTGTTACGCGCGGTGCCCGATTTTACCCATCTCGACCTGCTCGTACTGCTTCGCCAGCCATAAACTACTTAGCACCTCAGGCTGCCAGGGCTATTCACCTTACGAAAAGCAAACAATCATCCACGGCGCATCACCACACGGGGCACTGGTCAACCTGGTTGCGTCAACCGGACAGATAGGATTGCAGGGCTGCGGCTGGCAACAACCACATTTCACGGACAGGCGTCCTTGTTTTGGTTAAACACTTTACAGGCAGGGATGGGACAGGTAAAATGAAACGACAATGATAGGTAATACATAAAATAGCAGGTTTTTAAAATTTCAATTTTCTATGATGAAGAAAGAATAACTTAAAATCCGCCGGTAGAAAACCTGTGTGGGTTCGCATTCCGCTCGCCCCACCTTTGAAAACTTGTTTGGCATTTAACTCCGACAGGTTTCTGTAATGAAAGGTTGAAAATGTACTTCGATCGAGCTATGCTCGAGGATCTGGAAGATAAGAGCCTCGCGCCCTATGGAACGCGCTCACGAAATAGCAAAGGCCGCGCTTATCTGGATAGTGAACCAGATTATCGCACGGCGTTTCAACGCGACAGGGATCGAATTTTACACACCACCGCCTTTCGGCGTTTGGAATACAAAACCCAGGTTTTTATAAATTATGAAGGCGATTATTTTCGTACGCGCCTGACACATACTTTGGAAGTTGCCCAGATTGGGCGCACCCTGGCGCGGGCTCTGGGTGGCAACGAAGATCTGGTGGAGGCGATTTGCCTCGCCCACGATCTCGGTCATTCCCCCTACGGTCATTCTGGCGAAACAGCACTTGCCAGGTTGATGAAGGATTTCGGTGGTTTTGACCATAACAAGCAGTCACTACGGATCGTTACTGAACTGGAACAGCGCTATCCTGAATTTCCCGGTCTGAATCTGACCTGGGAAGTGCGCGAAGGAATGGTCAAACACGAATCAGAATATGACATTTCAGACGCGCGCGATCTCAATCCAGAACTTCGCGGAAACCTCGAAACCCAGATTGCCAATGTCGCCGATGAAATGGCATATACCACCCATGATCTCGATGATGGTCTGCGATCTGGCATGATCTACCCACAAATTTTGGATGGTATCGCCCTGTGGGAAATATTGAAAGAAACCTATCAATGGCATGGGCCCAATCTGGACGAAATCGAACGCCATCGGATGATCCGACACCTGGTCGGCCTAATGGTTACAGACATGGTTAAAACCACAGATCAGCGGTTAAGAGAAAGCGGCGCTAAATCTGCGCTTGAATTGCAAAAATTGAATTACAATGTCATTGGTTATAGCGAAGATATGCAAAGACGCAATCGCGAACTCAAGGATTTTCTGTTCCAAAAGCTTTATCGCCACTATCGAGTTATACGAATGCAAGTAAAAGCAGAGAACATTATAAAAAGTCTATTCGATGCCTATACTACCGAGCCTGCCATGTTGCCAACGCAATTTCAAAAAATAGTTCCGATGCGCGGATTGCATCGTACTGTGTGTGATTACATCGCTGGTATGACCGATCGCTTCGCCATCGAAGAACACCAGCGCTTATTCGATCCATTTCTAAAGCCCTGACAACCCTTTTTCATCCAATCAGGAACACTCCGGGCTGAAGATTGAAAGACCAACCCGGAGTTTTGTATTTTCTATAGGAGGATGCTGTGTCTGAACCAATTTATCTCACCGCAGAAGGCGCGGAGAAACTAAACATTGAGCTTGCCGACCTGAAAGGTCCCCAGCGCCTCGCCATCGCTGCCAGACTGCGCGATGCCATTCAAATGGGCGATCTCTCTGAGAACGCCGATTACCATAAAGCCAAGGAAGATCAATCTTTTCTGGAAGGTCGCTTGCAGGAATTGGATTACATTCTTAGCGCGGCCATCATTGTCGATGGTACTGCGCGCAAAGACACGGTTTCTGTGGGCATGCGCGTGACGGTCCAAGAAGGCGATGATCTTCCAGAGCAGTTCTACATCGTGGGAGCCAAGGAGGCTGATCCACGGGCCGGAAAAATATCTCACGAATCCCCCTTTGGGCGGGCGCTCATGGATCACAAAGTCGGCGATGTGGTTGAAGCCCAAACACCCAGCGGAGTAACCAGGCTAAAAATCCTTAGCATTGAATAACGTCAATAAGGTTACCAAATTTCATCATACGTACAATTGATAATGGTTTTTTGGGGGGCAGAGCTTCAAAAGCACAAATCCGCTTTCACCTTGAAAGCGGATTTGTGCTTTTGTTTTACAACGTATCGCGCCGGAGCGCGATCAAGGTAATATCATCTGAAACTGGGTAATCACCGATAAAAAGGTTAACCTCTGCGTCGATCAGGTTTAGTATTTCTTCCGCAGTATGAATATCCAAGCTCAGCAACAACTGCTTCAGACGTTCATCCCCAAAGATTTCGCCACTGGCTGAGAATGCTTCGGTGATGCCGTCCGTATAAAACATGAGCAGATCGCCAGCCGCCAAGTTGACACTCCGCTCGGTCATTTCAGATGTTTCAATCACACCCAGGGCGATGCCGGTGCGTGTGAGTAGATCGATTTGGCCGCCATGGATCCATAATGGCGGGTTATGGCCGGCATTGGCATAGGTGAATATGCCAGTTTTGGGGTCAAGCGCACCATAAACAGCCGTAACAAACATACCCTGCTCACAATCCGGGTAAAGCAGATCGTTGACCTGAGCCAGGGCTTTCGCCGGAGAATCCGTTTGCAAAACAGCGGCGCGCACAAGCGTGCGTGTCAGGGCCATGAATAAGGCCGCCGGAATACCTTTATCAGCCACATCGGCGATGAATAGACCAACGCGCCCATCAGGTAAGTTGATCACATCGTAGAAATCGCCACCCATTTGCAAAGCAGTTCGCCAGCGAGCAGCCAGATCCCAACCAGGTGGAGGTGCCAGAGACTTTGGGATAAAAGTCTCCTGGATTTGCCGAGCAAGCTGCACCTCTGTCTCAAGACGTTCCCGGCTGACCCGTTCCTGTTGAAAGATGTCATTCTGGATCGCGAGGGCAATTTGCTGAGCGACACCATTTAGAATTTCCAGCCGCCGACTGCGAAAACGCCGGCCGCCAATAGCTTCTTCCACCAATAAAACGCCAAATGCTTCGCCCTTCAAGATCAACGGCAGCGCCACAAGCAGGCGATCGTCACTATAAGTGACTGATTCAAGCTCTTCTGGGGAACATGCGTAGGCAGACAACCAGTTTTCTGGCCCCAGGTGCGCATCCTTACACACAACCATCTGGCCCAATTCGAGAGCAGCATCCAACATCGGGAATTCGCCCGGCGGAAAAGAACGCCAGAGCAGGGCATGCAGTTCATCCGGAATACCATATTCCTGCGCTGGGACAAAGAGACCCTGCACGGCATCCCAGACATAGGTGGCGGCGCGTTCAACCCCCACCAGGATGGGCATGATACGCACAATCGTCCCCAGAATTTCATCCAGCGCTGAAAGACTGACAACTGCCTGCGCCACCTGCAACAGAGCGGCCGAAGCATACGCCTGTTCCTGAGCAGAATCATATAAACGCGCATTCTCAATGGCTACGGCGGCATAGCTGGCAAAAGTGGTCGCCATGGCCTGGGCTTCGTGACCATAGCGCCCGGGTGTATGGTGTGCCAGGGTCAGGACACCCAAGGGCTGATCGCCGATCCGCAATGGAACAGCAATCGCAGAATGGTCGTTGTCGAAACCGGCTGAGAGCGCTGACGGGCCCATCGGATCGGTAGGTTTGCGGATAAATGGTTGGCGCGAGAGCAATGCAGTCGCCAGCATACCAGTCGCTTCTGGATAATTATCGCGCGCAAATTCCAGATCAGAAGCGCGCGCGCCGTGCACAGCTGCGCAATAAATACTTTCTTCGTCGAGCAGCCAGATGGCAGCAATATCTGATGCCAGGTTTCGCTCCAGTTCCGTCAAGATAGCCTGCAGCACCTGATCCAGGCTCGCATTGGCCGAAAGCAGAACCGCCACTTCACGCAGGCTGTCGCCAGCCTGCCGTCGCCACTGCTCCGAACGGTATAGGTCAGCGTTTCGAATTGCTGCGGCAATCGAATCACCCAGGGTTTCGATGATGAGCTTATCCTGCTCAGTAAAAGCATCCGGCTGATCTGACTGGACATCCAAAATGCCGATCACCTGGTTATTAAAGACCAATGGCACGGTCAGTTCGGAACGAGTATTGGAGGGCGGGAGCGGCGATGGTACGAAGCGTGGTTCAGCATCAACATTGTTGGTCAGAATTGGCAAACCATGCAGCGCCACCCAGGGGATGATACCTTCGGTATCATCCAGATTAATAATATATCCTTCCAATGCAGCCGAACGCGCACCAGAGCCTGCTTCATAATGGATCTGGCGCCGGTTGGGATGGACCGTAAACAGGTGCACATAAGGAAAATCAAAGCGGGTACTGATCAGTTCAGCAACTTCTTGCATCAATTCTCGCAAGCTTAAAATAGATGTGATCTGCTTGCTGACTTCGGCCACCACGCGCAGCTGGTTGGCCTGGCGGCGCAGATCACCGTATAACCTGGCGCCTTCAATTGCCACTGCCACGCTATCAGCAAGCGCGCGTAGAACAAGCATGTCGTGAGGATGGAAAGCATTCAACATTTCAGATTGAACATCCAAAACCCCAACCACACGTTCTTCCACCTTGAGCGGCAGCACCAATTCCGAGCTGGTCTCTGGCAGGCTGTCAATCGCGCGGAAACGCTTTTCAGCATGAACATCATTCGCCAACAGCTCTTCACCGGTTTGGGCAGCATAACCAACCAGGCCCTGACCAAGATTTACCTGGAGAGCCAGCCCAGCCAGGGCGCCCTGGTCGGGCAAAGCACCACCAGCCCCTGAGCGATAAGCGAGATTGACCTGCCCCGATTCAAGTGTAAAAATGCCCACATAATAATATTTAAAAGTCGATTGGATTAGACGGGTTACCTTATGAGCCAGCTCATCAATATCAGGCTCGTTGGCAATTTGAGCAGAGACGGTACGAACCAGGCCCAACTGCCCCAAACGCCAGCGCTCCACGTAGACGCGGTGCCATGCGATCAAGGCAATCGCTGCGGTGCGGGCCAGGCCTTCCATGAAATCAAGCTCGCGCCGGGCAAAACGATAACCATCTGACCGGCAAACTTCAATGACACCCAGGCCAACATCCTCGTGCCGGATCGGTACCGTTACCCAAAAGACCCTGCCTTTCTGCCGGCGGATCATTTTTCCGGTTTCAAAAACCTGCTTCTGTGATTGGGAAAAGGGTAGCACGGGGAACAGGCTTTCCACCCAATCTGGCAAGCGAAAAGCTGACTCATTGAGCCACAATGTGACCTGCCCTTCAACAAGCTGGGAGGCAGTTTCAATAATTAGATCACGTTGGGCCGCAAAACTTGCGGCGGCCAGGATCTTTTCCCCCAGGTCAAATAAGACGGTATAACCGGTTATATTTTTTTTTATAATCGCTGGCTTGCGCTTAAGGAATTTAACCATCGTAAGCACATTACCATGCCCCGGAAACCACTCAAAACGGACTTCATCCATCAGCTTGCGCATGAAGAACAGGCCCAGGCCCCCGATGGCTCGATCTTCAAGCTCAGCATCTACATCCGGCTCGGCAGTTTCATCAGGGTCAAAGCGTTTGCCATTATCTCGCAGGATGACCCTGAGTGCTGAATAGGTTACATCCAGACTGATCTCAATTTGCCCATCCGAAATGCCTTCGTAAGCATGTTCAATGATATTCGAAGCCGCTTCGTCCACGGCTAATTGAATATTGTAGATTCCCTTATCGTCCATGGCAGCCAGACGCGCAGCTTCAGCAGCAAACTCGCGGATAGCATCGAGATATTCAAACTGGGCAGGAAAATTCTTGGTGGGCATTTCGCAAAAAAGAGAGAAAGCCGCTCTGACATGAATGTCCGGGCGGCTTATTTTAGATTCTAGCCTTTGATGGTCTAGATATTACCGACAGCCGAGGTTACATCCGGGAAAATCCGGAACAGGGTTGTAAATCCAGCCAATTCAAGCGCCGAGTTGATATTCGCCGGAACACAGGCCAGCACAACTTCGCCACGATTAAAACGCTTGGCGTTACGCTGGGCAGAGATCAGGGCGCGGAAGCCTGCACTCGACATGTACTCCAACTCTTCCATGTCCAGAACAATTTTGAAACGTCCTTCGGCGGCAATAGCATCTAATGCTTCGCTTAATTTTGGTGAAGTGGAACTGTCTACACGACCTTTTACGGATAATAAATCACAATGTTTAAATTGCTTGGTTGATACTTCCATCAGTCCTCCAAATGGTTTTGGATTTTAATTACAAAAATTATATCACAGCCCCAATCCAAAGTATTCGCCACCCAGCTTAAAACCTGCCTGTTCGAGCCGTGGCGTAAACATTGGACGAAGTCCGGTCGGTTTCAGGTCGCCGGCTACTTTGCCATCAATGCCAGTATTGTTCGGATAAAACTTATAGATATCCTGTTGGGTCACGATGTCACCTTCCATGCCAGCAACTTCAGTAATCTGCATGGCTTTTCGAGAGCCGTCTGGCAGGCGGTTCATATGGACAATCAAATTGATGGCAGATGAGATCTGTTTGCGCACTGCTGTGATCGGCAGGTCCACCCCAGCCATCAGCGACATGGTTTCCAGGCGCGCAATTGCATCCCGCGGAGAATTGGCATGCAGTGTGGTCAATGACCCGGAATGACCGGTATTCATCGCCTGGAGCATATCCAGCGCTTCACCACCGCGCACCTCCCCAACGATCAAACGGTCGGGGCGCATCCGCAAGGAATTGCGGACCAGGTCACGAATGTTGACCGCGCCCGAGCCGTCAACATTGGGCAGTTTTGTCTCAAGACGGACTACATGCCGTTGTTTCAGTTGAAGCTCGACGGCATCTTCAATGGTGACAATCCGCTCCAGGTTGGGAATGAAGGTTGAAAGAATATTTAATATGGTACTTTTGCCAGAGCTGGTGTTTCCCGATATCAAGATATTCAGGCGCGCCACCACGCAGGCCTCCAAAAACTTCGCCATGTAATGGGTGATGGTCCCCAAGCGGATCAGGTCCTCGATCGTCATCCGGGATTGGGGAAATTTTCGGATCGTGACGACCGGACCATCAACCGCCACAGGCGGAACAACCACGTTGACGCGCGAACCATCAGGCAGGCGCGCATCGGCGGTGGGGGTATCAGCATCCACTCGCCGCCCAAGCGGGAGCAGAATGCGGTCAATGATATGCATCAGATGAGCAGTATTGTCGAATTCCACATCCGTCTGGTAGAGCTCACCATTGCGCTCCACAAAAACCAGGCCAGGACCATTCACCATGACTTCATTGATCTGCGGATCGACTAACAGCAGCTCGAGCGGGCCGTATCCAACCATATCCGCTGCAGCCGCATCCACCACCTGCTGGCGTACCGTTGTAGGGATTTTTCCACTCGGGTATAAGTCATCCAAGGTTTTTTCAAGCCAGGCACGCACATTCTGGCGGGTCAAATCGGCTGTAGCAACTTTCTGCAACCCGGGCGCCACTAAATTAATGATCTGAGTCTTCAACTTTAATACTTCGGCATCGCGCAGTACGGGTGGAGTTACACGCAACATATTTTCAGCCATAGAAACCCTCCGCTCAACACAACAGGCATCCAGGCATATTTATCATCGAAAAGCATGCCTGCAGAATCAAAACACTATCTGGATCAAGACCCTCTTCAGTATAGCATTTCAGCTGAAAATTTTGACATTGAATGCGAATAACTCCGAAAAGATTTTACTCACCGGCATCCATGGACAGGTAAAAATGCCCGGTAATGGCACCATTTCGCTTCTGCAAGTTACCCAGGATATGGGTGCCGCCCACAGGCATGCCATTTACCATGTCCATCAGATACGGGCCTGTGTATGAAAAGCGGCCAAACACAGCGTTGACACATCCCAGCTGTTCGAGTATCCTTACGAACGTCCGGGCAGGCCCGGCGCGGCAGGACTCTTCGAACCCCGCCAGGGCTGAAAAGCAGCAACGGTTAGGAGACGTTCCTGGGTGCCGCCGGTATCCTGCCCGGATATTGATTCCGTTATCTGTCCGCTATGTGGGGGAAAATTCAGAACAGGTGCTTCAACGAATTCTTGTGAAGATTAGCATCGCTCTCAGACTCAGCCTACTCTCAGGCCTGAAATTTTCCAGCGCACTACTCAGAGCTCGCCAAAGCTGCGCTGAAACAGAAAAAGACAATCTCAAACAACCACATTCCTATTTGCCAAATAAGCCAGCCATTCGCCAAAAAACCTGTATAATTTGATCATGTCACGCTTACGATGGCTGTTTTTCGCGCTCTCGATTGTAATTGGTTTGGGACTCGGGCTGTATTATGGCTGGGTCATCAGCCCGGTTCAATATATCGACACCACCCCAGCCACGCTGCGGGTTGATTTTCGCAGCGATTACACATTGATGGTCGCTGAAACCTATCAGCATGACCACGATATTGAAAATGCTGAACGCCATTTGGCAATTCTGGGCGGCCAAACACCGGCGGAAACCGGTTCAGCCGCTTTGGAATATGCAATAAAAAACCAGTTTGACCCAGCCGACATTGCCCTACTCCAGAATCTGAGCACAGCCCTGCAGATCAGGCAGCCTAGCGCAGCAACACCACTAGCAAAGCCAGGGAGCAGCCAACCGTGAGCGAAAAACGCGGCTTTTGGTACCTGCTTAGCGGGTTGGTATTTGGTCTTGGGGTTGGTCTGGGGGTGGCATGGGGCCTGATGCCAACGCAATTTATTGACACAACGCCTGCCAGCCTGAGCGCAGAGGCCAAGGATGATTACCGTTTTATGATCGCATCCGCTTTCAACGCCGATCCGGACCTGCTGCGAGCTCGAATCCGCCTTGAGACCCTGCAAGATCCTGACCCAATCAAAGCGCTTGGAGAACAGGCCCAACGCATGCTGGCAAACAGCCTGCCCAGGGCTGAAATCCAGTGGTTGGCAGATCTAACGACAGCGTTACAGAACCAACCGACACCCGTTCCCAGCTCCAGCCCTGACCCCAATTCGACCTTGCCAGCCTCCGCAACTATCCCGGCGAGTGCGACGTTATCAGCAACGCGTACGCCCAGCCCGAGCCCAACTGCGACAACATCCGCCAGCCCGACACCGACAGTTTCTGCAACTGCAACGATTGTAGAAACATCCACGCCTCTGCCAAAACCGTTAGCCACCATTCCGGCACGCCCAACGCAAACCATAACACCCACTCCGGAAACAGCCTTTGCATTAACCAAGCAGTCTTCTTTTTGCGAACCGGCCCAACCTGGTCTGATCCGAATCAACCTGACAAATTCTTCGGGCAAACCCGCTCCCGGAATCGAGCTTGTGATTACCTGGTTCAGCGGTGAAGAACACTTTTTTACTGGTCTCAAACCCGAATTGGGGCATGGCTATGCCGACTTTCGCATGACAGAAAATATTGAATACGCGCTCAGTCTTTCCGGCGGCAACACGCGAATCACGGGTCTGAGTGCCCAAAAATGCTCTAATCCACAGACTGGAAAATACCCCGGTGGCATCCAGTTGGAATTCAAACAACCCTGATAACAAAACAAAAACCCCTTGCTTCGAGTGAAGCAAGGGGTTTTTGTTGATGGCCGGTAAATGTTACGGCATTGGGTTTTTCATGGCCCAATCATCTGCCACAATAATGTCAATATCTGCCTGAGCCGCCGCGTCGTCCTTATTGGCCAGCTGCGCACCACTGTTGATAGCGAATAATTCTTTGAAATATTTCATGGCATATAATTTGCTGCGATGGCTAATTACCTGGGTAACACCGGGGTAATTACTGGCATTTTCGACCAAAATCACATTAAATCCAAGCGACTTCAGGTAATCTGCGGTTCGTTGAGCCATGCCTTGCACAGAGCTGCCATTATATACAGCAATTGTTGCGCCTTCCTGCTTCGCCAGATCAAGAGGATCACCTTTTGCCAGCGGGCTAACCGCACCAGCTGATGAGAAAATCTGATCACGCAGTTCGCGGATTTTATCCGGTATCGGTTTAAAGATACTCTGGCTTTCGCCCTTGACCACCACGCTATCCAGCTGAACCATTGTGTAGTCGATCACACCGCGCTTGATATTCTCGGGTGGAATGTCCTTCGCCAGCATGCCGAGTCGCATAATCTCGTCGAAAGTCAGGTTGGTCCGGATGCCTGTCTGAATATTGTTATAGATGAGAGGCGCATTTGTGAGCAAAGTCGAAAAATTGGCCGGATCGGTTACCTTATCCCGGACTGCCAGAATAACGGATTGCTGACGGTTCGAGCGATCAACATCACCGCCATCGGAGTGACGCTGACGCACATAGGCCAGGGCTTCCACCCCACCCAGTTGATGATATCCTGCTGAAAGCATGATCTTGTCTTCACCAGGGCCAACCGGATCGATGACGATCTTTTTGGGAACAAATACTTTTATTTTTCCAATTTGATCAATCAGGCCAGTGAATGACCAAAATTCCACCTGGGCAAAATACTGGATAGGTACGCCAATGACCTGCTCGACCGTACGCATGGCCAGCTCTGGCCCACCACCGGGAAGTTTGAAAGATTCGCCATTAAAGTAAGCGGTATTGATCTTGGCATAGCTAAAACCCGGGATACTTACCCACAAATCACGTGGAACAGACATCATTCCGGCTGTCTTGGTCTGGGGATCGATTGTCAAAAGGATCATGGTATCAGAGCGCGCCGGGCCAATCCGGTCAGGGCTGACCTTGCCCGCTGCATCAACGACCGGCTCGGTGTCAACGCCCATCAGAAGGATGGTTACACGACTGGCGCCATCCCAAGTGGGAGGCAGCTCAATCGCCGGGGCTTCAGGTACCGCGGTCGGCAAGCCAGGAATGTCAGTGCCAGATGCGGCAGCGTCAGGCTGGGTGATAGCCACACCCGGAATGCCGCCGATTGCTTGCATGGTAACCGTCAGATAGCGCACAGCCACAAATGCACCGGCAAACAAAGCTAACGCCAGGACGCCTACCACGATAGTACGAGGGGAAATTTTTATTCCAGTTTTCATAGTTTGGTTTTGTATTCTCTTACCAGGTAACTCCATTTTGAAACAGCCTGGCGTTATTCAGGGACATTATTCAGGATTGAAATAGAGCATTCCAACACCCAGGTGATCAAGACCGAGCCCGGCCCAATATTGCATCAAAGCAGAGTTTGATTCGAGCGCTTTCATCAGACCAGGAATGGCCTGGGGGTCTTTTATTTCAGCCAGGGCTCGCACAGCCTCTAACCTGGCAGACTGAGGCCCAATTTCCAAAATTTCAAGCAAGGCTGGGGTTGATTGCACCCCAAGGACTGTCAGGGCATTTGCTGCCAAACGGGCAGTCATTGCATCCGGGTCAGAGAGTGCCCGGGCAAGAGCTGCCAATGCTCGCGGAGTGGGATGTTGACAAAAAGCCATGGCAGCCGCCTGGCGCAGCTCTTCTGATGCATCATCCAGGAAAACCAACAGATCAGCAGCTGCCTCATCCAGTTGGTCAAAACCAGCCAACGCTCGGATGGCCCACCAACGCACATCTGTCTCTTCAGATTTGAGAAGCAAGCGTAAAACCATGAATGCTTCCCGTCCAAAACCTGCCAGGCGAACAGCCGCAATTTCTGCGCGGTCATCATCACCACAGGTAAGCTGGGCGCACAGCTCTTCCAGCTCAGTCATTTTAACGGGCGGGGGGTGGCACCGGCAGGCTTTCAGCCGCAGTCTTGACCCATTTGTCACCCTCATCAATCAGCATCACAGGAATATCATCCACGATCGGATATTTACGATCGCAATCCTGGCAGATTAGCCAGGTTTCGTGTGTGAGTATAAGCAGGCCATCTTTTTCACGAACGCAAGCCGGACAACGCAGGATTTCGAGCAATTCTTGAGAGACCATTTAATTCTCCTTGGGAGTTGTGTATTATTAGCTTCAATGTTTGCAGCTGTCTGACTTTCCACGGAACGATGAGGCCGTTTCGATGGCGCACGATCTACTTATGGAACTTTAACAGACCGTCGCAGAACAAAGAAAACGAAAATATTTTTTCGCTAAATCTCCTGGCAATCAACAATTACTTGCGGCCGAAGGAATAATCGGGCCACGCATTCGCCAGCATAACGACCAAAAATTGTACCACGCATCAAGGTTTCTGGCACCAACCCTTCTTTTTTAGGATTTTTTCAGGGTCTTTTACGTCGGGACCGTATTCACAAGCATCCGCCCAGGGTTGGTAGTTGGTAACGAAATGATCAGAAAGCAGGGTCTGATTATTCCGAATAACCGCCCGGTTGATGGTTACATCTGCGCCGTCAACTGCATAATCAACATGCGTGACCGAACCCGGAGCGGCATCCGGATTAAACGTGACAGTCGGGGGCAAGGCCGGCACATTATTGGTCGGCCCAGAAAAGGTTGCCTGAACTGATCGGCCATCAAATGTAGAAAATAGCTTCCAGGTCAAGGAACTCGAAGCTGAATCGAAAAACGTTTCCATTAATAGCCAGTATGGTGTGTCATTGGTAAATTTAAAATCGACCAGCGGAAAGTAAACCGTGGCATCAAAACCAGACAGACTGGGATCACTCCGCCCACCCGGGCCCTGCTCATAATAAAGGACCCGGTAAGCATGTGCATGACGTTCAGCGATTGGGAAGCCAGCGTAAAACACGGTGCGAAACAAGGTTGTGCTCACCTGACAAACCCCACCGCCGACTCCTTTGATGGTCTTGCCATTGAAAATAATTAATGCCTCGGCAAAACCGTTATCCAGGCTGACATCACCCATATATTGACCCATCGAAAAGGTTGCACCGGGTGCCACAAGTAAACCATTATATTTCGAAGCCGCGGTTTCGATATTATTCTTACGCGCAGCGCTAGATCCAACAAAATAGGTGGTCTGTGACCCTACCAACTGCACGATATTCAACTGTTGGCTGGTGGCTGTATCAGCCACCAGAGGTTGCGTAGCATCCACTCGTAAAATTGCAGACTGCTCTCCGGCTCCAACCGCCTTTTGAATTGCATCCATGGAGCCGCGCGAGTCTACTCGCAAACCAACCCGTGAAGCCTGGATCGGGTAGATTTGACCAGTCTGTTCATCAAATATAAAACGTGCATCCGCTTCCGGACGATCTACTTGTTTGGAGATTGTCTCAAGGTATCCATGGAGTCTGTCACGATCAAACTGGACAACATACTGCGACCCTGGACCGCTCCCCAGACGCCCAACGCGCAGCATGGGCGCCAGATCTACTGGCTCAATCTGCCAGGGGCCCGGATCGCCGCTGCGGGCATCCGGCAGGGTAATTGCAAAAGGAGCTGCCAGCAAACGCCGGGCAGCATCTGCCTGGACGCTGGCATCCATCACTTGGGGCGCCTGATCCAGAATTACCAGCGGAATTTCGCCATCGCGGAAAGATTGCATCTGGGCATGAATATAGACAATGCTGGAATCGAAATCTAATTTATGACCTAACTGTCCAGGCTGTGAGCTAACATCCAAACCTGTGATTACCAGGCTGGCCTCGGTAACTGGTTTTTCAACCAGGGGTGCCAGGTTTTGAAGATATGTGTAAGCCACGCCCTGATCGAATACGATAACTGGCGGTATGATAACTCCCACCTGACCGGCATTCAACTGGTCATTGATATTTTGAAACAAACCACCAGCACGGCCAAATTCGAAAGCAGCATCTGCCGAAGCAGTCGGATCAAGCTGCATGCCAAGGTTGGCTGGAGTCTCGACCCAAACATTGCCGCCATCGCGGAGCACAATCCGCCCACTGGTCGGAAAAGTCAGCGCCGCCTCGATTTTAATGGCCGCATCGCTGGTCTTCAATCCAGAGACATCCACTCCGGCGATGGATATACCCGGAAATATACGCCCACTGTACATCAACCGGTAGCCTAAAGATAGGAATATCAGCACAAATAGAAAGAATGAAGCACCCACAAGCAATGCCACAGACATTTGAATCCATGCTGCTCCGCTTTCGCGGCGTTCTCGATCTGGACGCACAAATCGAATTGGGGTTGTAGATGACATATACTCTAACCCTTTTTTCGTAGAGATGGTATAAGCATCGGCGTTTTGGCTTTATATTCTGCGTATTCTGAACCAAAATCTTTTAGCAATTTTTGCTCTTCAAAATATGCGCCAATAATAATATATACTGAAAAAACAATCCACAAAACAAGCCGGTTTACGCTCATCTCAGGCGAAAGCCAGATAAAAACCAACCCGGCTGTGTAGAGTGGATGGCGAACATACGCATACAACCCATCGACGACCAGGCCCGCGGGTTTCATATCGCCATAAGCGGGGGAAAGCTGCGCCAAACCGGCAAATTCCAATGGTCCGGTCTGCATTACTCCGGCGATCAATGCGAAAAACGCCACACCCTGGGCAATCATCATCACAACCATCCATGGGGCAGGTATGCTGTAAAGCAGCCTGTCCGGAAAAGCGGTCAACATTAGGATAATCGGAAAAAAGGTTGCCAGGGCAAATAAATTGTAAGCCAGGCGGTAAAATCTGTAAAAAGCCTGAGGACCAAACAATTTTCGGATAAGGTGTTTGAATCCATGCGAGGCCACGATTGAATGCAGAAGGCCCCACAGGATGGACGCAATAATGATATAGATTGTTCCCATAATCCTAATATACCTGCTTTAAACGAATATGAGTAGGTTGCAGCCGTTTGCAACGCCTGCCAGTTAAAATCGCCTGCCTGCTTGAAACCAGGCGCGCCAACCAGAAGAATAACCAGCATTACCAGAGCAAATATGACCCGTTATCGGGCATTTTTGTCCCCCCCCAAAAAAAAACACAACCCGACACAAACACAGAGCTTGTAACTCTAATTAACGTCAATAACGTTTACAAGATTTTATTGTTTATTTTCGCGCGCAAACAGCATAGCGCGAAAATAAGCACCTGGGGCAATCCAACCGCAAACTTTACACCACTATTCAGGTTTATTATCCAAACCAACCTGGTTTTTGGGCATATATCAAGTGACATTGGATTTATCCGTGTCTAAACGGACATTACAGTGTTTTTATATATCGCAGTCTTCACTTGCTTATACAACTCGCGCAAAATGCGCATATTATTGGACAAATAAACCCAATAATATTGGTAATATTTATCCCGTTCGATAAAGAGACCATATGACAATACCTGAATTACCTTCCCCACGCCTTATTGCGCCGATTGCTATTGTCGGTTTATCGGCAATTTTTGCCAACGCAGCAACCTTGCCAGAATATTGGAACAATATCGTTAAGAAGATTGATTGTATTACCGATGTGCCCATCTCTCGCTGGGACCTCAATGATTACTACGATGCCGACCCGAGCCAACCCGACAAAACCTACTGCAAGCGCGGTGGTTTTATCCCAGATATATCTTTCGATCCGTTGGAATTTGGCCTACCGCCAAATATCCTGGAACTGACGGATGTATCCCAACTGCTGGCCCTGGTAGTCGCCAAGCAGGCGTTGGAAGACGCGGGTTACGGAGCTGCCAGCGAAATGGTCCGTCAGCGCACGGGCGTGATACTGGGTATCGGCGGCGGGCAAAAACTGATTACCCCACTTACGTCCCGGCTCCAGTATCCAATCTGGGAAAAAGTCCTGCGCAGCATGGGCTTGAACGAAGCAATGGTCCAGACCGCCACTGAACGCATGAAGCTGGCTTACATCCCATGGGAAGAGAATTCCTTCCCTGGCATGTTGGGCAACGTCATTTCGGGGCGTGTCGCGAATAGGCTGGATCTTGGAGGCGTGAACTGCGTGGTGGATGCTGCCTGCGCCAGTTCGCTCAGCGCGCTCCAGATGGCGGTGGGAGAGCTGACCTCAGGCCGCACTGATATGATGCTGACCGGTGGAGTGGATACCGATAACTCCATCTTCATGTACATGAGCTTTAGCAAAACCCCGGCCTTTTCAAAAAAGAACGAGATCAAGCCTTTCGATGCAGAATCGGACGGTATGATGATCGGCGAGGGTCTTGGGATCATGGTCTTAAAGCGACTTGCAGATGCGGAGCGCGACGGCGACCGGATTTATGCGGTCATCAAAGGGCTGGGCGCATCCAGCGATGGACGCTATAAAAGCATTTACGCGCCCAGTTCTGCCGGGCAGGCCCTGGCTCTTCAGCGTGCCTATGATTCAGCCGGGTTTGAACCGGCCACAGTGGGACTTATCGAAGCACACGGCACTGGCACTGTAGCAGGCGATCTATGCGAAGTGACCACGCTAAACCAGGTTTTCAAACAGGATAATCCGCTGCGCCAACACATCGCACTTGGAAGCGTCAAATCGCAGATCGGGCATACCAAAGCCGCAGCAGGCACCGCCAGTATGATTAAGGTGGCCTTGGCCCTGCATCACAAGATTTTGCCTCCCACGATCAACATCCAGCAGCCTCACCCGCAGCTTGATATGGAAAACTCGCCGTTTTACCTGAACACGGAGACACGCCCCTGGATCCGCGGAAAGCATCCGCGCCGCGCAGGAGTTAGCGCCTTTGGGTTTGGCGGCACCAACTTCCATGTAGTGCTGGAAGAATACGAAGCGGAACACCAGGCCCCGTATCGTCGCCACCGGCAGGCGCAGACGATTTTGCTCCACGCACCCACGCCCGAGGCTCTGCGCGCGCGCGCGTTGGAACTGAACACCCAGCTTCAATCACCAGATGCCGAACACATTTACCTGCGCGTCGTGGCAGAAAGCATCAACAGCATTCCGCCATCTGAGGCCCGCCTGGCTTTTGTCGCCGAGACGCTCGTCGAAGCGCGCGAACTGCTAGCCCTGGCGGCTGAACAACTGCAAACGAAAGCCAGTGAAGTTGCCTGGCAGCATCCCAAGGGGATTTTCTACCGCCGTCAGGCGTTGGGCGGCAAAGTAGTGGCACTCTTCTCCGGGCAGGGCGCGCAGCACATCGAAATGGGACGCGAACTGCTGCTTAATTTCCCGACTTTACGCGAGACCTTCCACAAAGTGGACGAACTTTTCCGCGCAGAAGGGAAAGTACCGGTCTCGCAGGTCGTTTACCCGGCGCCTGCCTCCGGCAGCGATGTGCAGGCGGCCCAAGCCGCAGCCTTGCAACGCACCGATTACGCCCAACCAGCCATCGGCATAATGAGTGCGGGCTTGTATCAACTCTTTACCGAAGCCGGTTTCCGCGCTGATTTTGTGGCGGGTCACAGCTTTGGAGAATTGACGGCCTTATGGGCTGCCGGCGTATTCGACGAACCGACTTACTTTCAGTTGGTAAAGGCGCGTGGCGCGAGCATGGCACCCCCAGCCCAGCCCGGCTTCGACGCTGGAACGATGCTGGCTGTGACCGGGTCTTACGAACAACTCCAAGCCGAACTACAGCACCTTCCCGGCATTTATCTGGCAAATTGGAACGCGCACAACCAGGTGGTACTCGCCGGGCCGACAACCGCCATCGAGGCTGCACAAGCCACACTGCAAGCCAAAAACTACAGTGTGACCCGTTTGCCTGTGGCGGCTGCCTTCCACACACCACTGGTGGGACACGCGCAGCAGCCCTTCGCCGAAGCCATCCACGCCGCAACCTTTGGCAGCCCATCGCTCCCGGTCTACGCCAACGCCACCGCCCAGCCCTATCCAACCAACCCACGCGCCATTCAAGAACAACTTTCACAGCACTTGCTCCAACCGGTGCTGTTTACCCAACAGATCGAAAATCTGTACGCCGCCGGAGGCACGCTCTTCATCGAATTTGGTCCGCGCAACATCCTGACCAATCTGGTGAAGAACATTCTGGCAGACCGCCCGCATAGCGCAGTGGCGCTTAACGTTGGCAAGCAAAAAGACAGCGACCGGCAATTACGGGAAGCCGTTGCCCAGCTACGCGTAGTTGGGCTATCACTGCGCGAGTTGGATCGATTTGCGGTTCTGCCAAAACTGCCTGAAATTAAAACCAAACGCGCACTGAACGTCAAACTCAACGGCAGTAACTATGTCAGCGAGAAGACTCGCCGCGCGTATGAGAACGCCCTTGGCCTTCCAGTACCGGGCGCCCAGCCGGCCTCGCCCATTGCCAGCGCAATGCCCGCGCCAATAGCGGTCAGCGTTCCTGAACCACAGCCGGTCACTCCCGCTGCTCCTGTGTTTCCAGCCGAGGTTTTGGCACAATTTGTCCAGCAACAGGCCGAAGTCGCTCGTATTCACGAACAATATCTGCGCCAGCACGCCGAGCACACCCAGGCTTTCCTACAGTTAATGGAAGGGGGCCCTCGGCCAACTGTCGATCTGCCCAGCGTACCCAGGCTCGAACCAACCCAAAGTATCTCACTACCGCTGCCCGCACCAGAACCTGCAACGGCGACGGTAATTCCCAGCACCTCACTGCCGGTTCCCGCACCTAACCCTGTTTTCGCTATTTCCGCAGTCCCCGTAACCCGATCGATTAACACCCCCGAACTGACTGCCCTGACCCGGACCATGCTGGAAATTGTCAGCGAGAAGACCGGTTATCCGGTCGAAACGCTTGAACCTGGTATGGACATGGAATCTGATCTGGGAATCGACTCGATCAAACGCGTCGAAATTCTGGGCGCGATGCAAACCAGCTACCCCGACCTGCCCAAGCTCAAACCCGAAGAACTGGCCGAACTACGCACCCTGGCTCAAATCATCGAGCATATGGGCGGAAAACTCGGTGCACAAGACGCGCCGGTAGTTGCGACCCCAATTGTTGCTGCCGCCCCAATCGCTTTGACCAGCCACGCGCCAGTCGCCTCGCCGGTCGTCGTGCCGGTCGTCGTTACTGCACCCAGAACCGACCTTTCGGCCCTGACCCGGACTATGCTGGAAATTGTCAGCGAGAAGACCGGTTATCCGGTCGAAACGCTTGAACCGGGCATGGACATGGAATCTGATCTGGGAATCGACTCAATCAAACGCGTCGAAATCCTGGGCGCGATGCAAACCAGCTACCCCGACCTGCCCAAGCTCAAACCCGAAGAACTGGCCGAACTACGCACCCTGGCTCAAATCATCGAGCACATGGGCGGAAAACTCGGTGAGCAAGGCGCACCGGTAGTTGCGGCCTCCATTATTGCTGCCGCCCCAATCGCTTTGACCAGCCCCGCACCAGTCGCCTCGTCGGTCTTCATGCCGGTCGTCGTTACTGCACCCAGCGCAGATCTTTCAGCCCTGACCCAGACCATGCTGGAAATTGTCAGCGGAATCGACTCGATCAAACGCGTCGAAATTCTGGGCGCGATGCAAACCAGCTACCCCGACCTGCCCAAGCTCAAACCCGAAGAACTGGCCGAACTACGCACCCTGGCTCAAATCATCGAGCACATGGGTGGAAAACTCGGTGCGCAAGGCGCGCCAGTAGTTGCGGCTCCCATTGTTGCTGCCGCTCCAGTCGCTTTAACCAGCCCCGCGCCTGTCATCATGCCGGTCGCCGTTACTGCACCCAGCGCAGATCTTTCAGCCCTGACCCAAACCTTGCTAGAAATTGTCAGCGAGAAGACCGGTTATCCGGTCGAAACACTCGAACCGGGCATGGACATGGAATCTGACCTGGGGATCGACTCGATCAAACGCGTCGAAATCCTGGGCGCGATGCAAACCAGCTACCCCGATCTGCCCAAGCTCAAACCCGAAGAACTGGCCGAGCTCCGTACCCTGGCTCAAATCATCGAGCACATGGGCGGCAAGCTTGGAACGGTCACGGGCCAAATCGCCGAAGCTTTACCGGCCTTTCAAGACCCGATCATGGCTTCCAGCTTGCCAACCACCGTAGAGCCTGTTGCCATCCCAGACGCTCCTCGCGTCTCGCGCAGCGCCGTGCGGCTTAAAGCGTTGCCCTTTCCGGATGTTCTGGAAGCCAACCTACCCGCCGGGTTTATTGCGCTGCTGACAAATGATGGCACGCCTGCTACGACCAAGCTTGCCAACGCCCTGTCTGAGCGCGGCTGGCCGGTGGTGGTGATGAACTTTCCTCAAGCCTTGGTCAGCGCCTTGAACACCCTGCCACTGCATATTCCCCAGGTGACCCTGCCGGAGCTGGGTGAAGCCAACCTAGCCCAAATGCTAAAAGCGATCGAAGCACAATACGGCCGCATTGGAGCATTCATCCATATGAACCCGGAGACCGACTCCACCTCATCTTCACCATTTATAGAAAGCGAAAAAGCCATCGTCAAGGAAGTTTTTCTGATGGCGAAACACCTGAAGGAGTCTTTGGCTGCCGCAGCCAAGGCCGGACGCAGCTACTTTGTCACCGTGGCCAGGCTGGACGGCGAATTTGGTCTGGGCACCACCGGCTCCTTCGGTGCGATCAGCGGCGGCTTATTCGGTTTGACCAAGACCCTCAGCCGCGAGTGGCAAGCCGTTTACTGTCGCGCGCTTGACCTCGTGCCACATCTGGATACGGATCGTACTGTGCAGTATATTCTCGCAGAATTACAGGACCCTAACCGCCTGCTAACCGAAGTTGCTTACGGTTTACGCGGGCGCACCACTCTGGTTGGCGATAATGAGTGAACGGGTTCCCTCGCTCACCCCGGCAGGCGTCTGGCTCGTCAGCGGCGGCGCGAAGGGTGTCACAGCCCAGTGTGTCATCCGTCTGGCTAGTCAGTACCGGGCAAAATTTATTCTATTGGGCCGTTCAGAATTGACGGAGTCTGAGCCTGAATGGGCACAAGGCGTTACGGACGAGCCAGAGCTGAAGCGCCGTATCATGGCACAGTTAACAGCACAGGGTGAGAAACCCACGCCCGTGAAAATCCAAAAAGAATTCGCGACCATAAAATCGCGCCGGACGATCGAAGAAACAATAAGCGCCATCACTGAAGCGGGCGGGCAAGCGTTGTATTGCCAGGCTGATGTCACCGACCGGGTAGGATTGGCGGCTCAGTTGGAAAATCTCACCCGCCAGACAGGAGCTATCACGGCTGTCTTGCATGGCGCCGGCAACCTGGCCGATAAACTTATCGAACAGAAAACGGAAAAGGATTTTGAAACCGTTTATGCCGCCAAAGTGGAAGGTTTGGCAAACCTGCTGGCCTGCGTCCCACCCGGTCAACTGGATACGCTGGTCTTGTTTTCATCAGCGGCGGGTTTTTACGGGAATCCCGGCCAGTCAGATTACGCGCTTGCGAATGAAATCCTGAATAAGACGGCGCACCTGATCCAGCGCACCCACCCACACTGCCACGTCATTTCACTCAACTGGGGGCCCTGGGACGGCGGTATGGTGACACCCGCGCTGCGTACCCTGTTTGCAGAGCGACACATTGACATCATTCCGATTGACTCGGGTGCGCAAATGCTGGTGGACGAACTGGAGCAGCGCAACAGCACCGCCGTGCAGGTGTTGATCGGCAGCGCTATGACCCCGCCTGCGGATGGCTTCGATCCGCTTTCGCCATTGATAACCAGGCGCGTCCAGCGTACGCTCTCCCTGGCCGCGAACCCCTTTCTACTCGATCACATGATCGGCGGTCAGGCTGTCCTGCCAACAGTCTGCGCCCTGGCATGGATGGGGAATACCGCTGAACAACTCTATCCTGGCTATACCTTTTTCCGCGCCGAAAATTACCGTGTCCTGAAGGGGATCGTCTTCGATGAGACGCTCGCGCCGGCTTACACGGTCGAGGTAAAGGAAGTGAACAAAACCGTAAAAGGACAGCTCCAGGTGGATGTACTCATCGCCAGCCAGACGCCGGAGGGTAAACCCCGCTATCATTACAACGTCCGGCTGCATTTGGGTGACCAGGTACCTGTTCCACCGCGCTACGCGGCTGCCGATTTATCGGCCATGGATGCGCGCCCGGGCATTCCGCTTTACACAGACGGGACCCTCTTTCACGGCCCCAGTTTCCAAGGTGTGCGTCGAATCATGAACTACAGCCCACAACGCCTGACGCTGGAATGTGAAATGCCCAGTGTCAGCGAAGCCGCGCAGGGGCAGTTCCCTATCCAGAGCTTCAACCCGTTTCTGGCGGATGTGCAGTTTCAGAGCATGGTCATCTGGGCGCGACTCTTTTACGGCGCGGGCAGCCTGCCGCTCCGCGCACAAAGCGGGGAGCATTACCGCGTGCCGGCACCGGGCGAGAAGTTCTATGTATCACTGGAGGTCCGTTCGCATTCGGAATCCAACCTGGTGGCTGATATCATCGCCACCGACGCCGCCGGGGAAGTCTACACCCGCGTCGATGGTGCCGAAGTGACCATCAGTGTGCTCTTAAACCGGCTCTTCACGCCATCAATGAACGCATAAATGATGGAACCTATTGCCATCATTGGCTTGAGCTGTCTCTTTCCGGGCGCACGCACCCCGGATGAATTCTGGCACAATTTATTGGCCGAAACCGATTCGACCAGCCCGGCAACCATCGACGATCTGGGCGTGCCACCGGAAACCTTTTTTGACCCGCTCAAAGGCCAGCGCGATAAGTTTTACGCCCTGCGCGGCGGTTTTGTCCGTGATTTTGCCTTTGACGCCACTGGATACCAACTCCCCGCCGCTTTTCTCAACAACCTCGACAGTCTCTTCCACTGGCCACTCTATGTGGCCCGCGAAGCCCTGCGCGATAGCGGCTATTTAGACAGCCCTGCCCGTGCTCAAACAGGCCTGGTGTTGGGCAATCTATCCTTTCCCACCAAAACATCACAACATTTATTTGCGCCGCTTTATCAAGATGCGCTCAGCAGCGCCATCCAGGAATTGTTGGGCGACCCGCAGTTCCAACTTCCACGCTTAGACCCTCCAGCACAGAACAGCCTGGCAAACGCCCTGATCTCCGGTTATCCTGCTGCAGTAGTCGCCCAGGCCCTGGGACTTTCCAGCGTCCATCTCGCACTGGATGCCGCCTGCGCCAGCTCCTTATATTCAGTGAAGCTGGCCTGTGACTATCTGCTTGCGGATAAAGCGGACTTGATGCTGGCCGGGGCGGTGAGCTGCGCCGATCCGTTCTTTATCAAGATGGGTTTCTCCATCTTTCAGGCCTATCCCGAAAACGACCAGAGTTGTCCGCTCGACAAGACCTCCCAGGGGCTGATCTCGGGCGAAGGCGCGGGAATGTTTGTCCTCAAGCGGCTCGCCGACGCCGAACGCGATGGCGACCGGATCTATGCGGTCTTGCGCGGCACAGGGCTGTCGAACGACGGAAAGGGTAAGCACCTGCTGACCCCCAATCCCAAGGGACAGAAGCTGGCCTTTGAACGCGCCTATGCCGCTGCCAAGATTGCTCCGGCGGAGATCGATTACGTCGAATGTCACGCCACGGGGACGCCGCTGGGCGACATTACCGAGCTGAATTCAATGGAGACATTTTTCGGGACCACGCCGCCCTTCATCGGCTCAGTCAAAGCGAATTTCGGGCACATGTTGACCGCCGCAGGCATGGGCGGAATGCTCAAAACGATTTTGAGCATGGCTCACGACCGCATTCCAGCCACGATCAAGGTCCGTGAACCCCATGCTTCGCAAAATAACCTGATCGGCGCACGCCAAATTGTCAGCCAGGCAATAAACTGGCCGAATGGACGTAACTTGAAGCGCGCCGCTGTCAGCGCCTTTGGCTTTGGTGGAACGAATGCACATCTTGTGCTGGAAAATCAGGCTTCGGTACAAGCTGACCCAGCCGCACGAAACAAGCCGGTTGCGCTGGCAATCAGCGGGATGGCGGCGCACTTCGGTTCCTGCGCCAGCCTGGGCGAACTCCGCCAGGCCCTGCACGCTGGCAAACAGCTTTTCACCAGTCTGCCGCCATTGCGCTGGAAGGGCCTGGAGAACCAAACCGGGCTGCTGAAAAAGTACGGGATCGAGAGCCTGCCTCCAGGAGCCTATCTGTCCGATTTCGAGATGGATTTCATCCATTTCAAGATTCCCCCAAATGATGCAGACCAGCCCATCCCCCAACAGCTTCTGATGCTCAAGGTGGCCGACGAAGCCCTCCAGGATGCAAAAATGAAGCCGGGCGGCAACGTGGCGATACTGATCGCCATGGACACCGAACTGGCCCTGCACGAATTCCGCGGGCGCGTTGACCTGACCTGGCAGCTTCCCAGCGCCCTGGCCAGGGCCGGGGTGGTGCTGACGCCGGAACAAGCCGCCGCGTTAGAAGACCGCGCGAAGGACAGCCTGCACATTCCGGCACTAGTCAACCAATACACCAGTTTTATCGGGAACATCATGGCCAGCCGAATCGCCGCTCTCTGGGATTTTTCTGGCCCAGCCATCACGCTATCCGCCGCTGAAAACAGCGTCGCCAAGGCCATGGAAGTGGCGCAGATGCTGCTCTCCAGCGGGGAAGTGGAGGCTGTTTTGGTCGGCGCCGTGGACCTGGCAGGCGGGATTGAGCATGTCTTAATGCGCCAGCAGATGAGCCCGCTCCACGACCATGCCACGCCACCAACTCTTGGTTTCAGCCAGGACAACACCGGCTGGCTGATCGGCGAAGGCGCGGGCGCGCTGGTCTTACAGCGTGCGGACCAGACCAAACAGAGCTATGCCACACTCGAAGCACTGGCTTGCGCCCCAGCCACAGCAGCAGGCGTGACTCTTGCCGCCCAAACCGCGCTGCAAGCCGCCAATATCCGGCCAGATGAAGTCGGTTACATTGAAGTCAACGCAGGCGGGTTCCCCTATCAAGACGAGGCCGAAATGCTCGGGCTGGCACTGGCCTACCCATCGCACAACGCAGAGACCGTCATGGGCAGCGTCAAGACCAACATCGGGCATACGTTTGCCGCCGCCGGTACCGCCAGCCTGATCCGCGCCGTGCTGTGTCTCTCAGAGCGTTATTTCCCCGGCACCCCAAACTGGAACACACCCAAAAGTCAACTTCCGTTTAGTGTCGCGGAACAGGCCCAGCCCTGGCTGGCCGACCGGCGCATCGCCGCGGTCAGTATATTGAGCCATGATCACACCTGCGCGCATTTCATCCTGCGCGCCAGCGAACCGGTCATGCTTCCAGCCATGCCGCGCTATCAGCCTGTCGAAAGCCTGCGACTGATTCCACTCGCCGCGCCGGACCTGGAGACATTACAGGCCCAGCTTGCCGACTTAGCCCAGGCGACATCCCTCACCCAGGCCGCACGGACAGCCTGGAAAAACTACCAGGCGAATTTATCCGCGCCAGGCTTCGCGCGAGTGATGCTGCTCGCACGCGACGTGACCGAACTGCGCAGCGAAGCGACTTTGGCCCAAACCGGTGTGCCAAAGGCTCTCCAGACGAAGAAAAAATGGCTGACCTCCAAAGGCAGCTGCTTCACGCCTGACCCGCTTCGTGGCCCGGTGGCCTTTGCCTATCCCGGCGCGTTCAATTCGTACAACAACTTGGGCGCGGACCTGTTCAGTCTTTTCCCCGGTCTTTATGCGCTTTTCTCGCAGATTTCCCATGATCCGGCCCTGGCCATGCACGCCGATATGCTTTATCAGCGCCACACCACCCGCCATTCAGACAATGAGCGCAAAGCCCAGGATCAGGCCTTGCTGGACGACCCACTGGCGATGGTTGCCTCTGGAACCAGTTTTGCCACGCTCTACACGCTGATCATGCGCGAGATTTTCGGTCTCCAGCCCTCCGCCGCGCTGGGCTACAGCCTGGGCGAGGCCGCCATGATGTGGGCGCTTGGCATCTGGACCCACGGCGACGAAGCCGCGCGCGCCCTGCGTGAATCGGAACTGTTCAGGACCCGCGTGGCTGGTCCCAAGCTGGCCGTCCGCGAAGCCTGGAACCTGGATGCATCCGTCCCGGATGCCGAAATTTGGTGTACCTACGTGCTGATGGCGCCGGTCGAAAAAGTGGCCGAGTGTCTGAAAGACGAACCGCGCGCCTTTATCGTCATCATCAGCACCCCCAATGAAGTGGTACTCGCCGGGGACCCACCTGCCTGCAAACGAGTCATTGCCAGGTTGGGCTGCCATGCCCTGCGCGCCCCGTTTGACCACGTCATCCATTGCGAGCCCATGCGCTCAGAATATGCAGGCTTCGATGCCCTGCACAGCTGGCCCGTCCAGCAAACGCCCGAGATCACCTGTTATTCCGCAGCTACCTACGCCCCTACCGAACTAACCAGGACGTCAATTGCGCGGAACGTCTCGACAACATCCTGTTCGCAGGTCGATTTTCCACGCCTTGTGCGCCGTGTCCATGAAGATGGCGCGCGTATCTTCGTTGAATTGGGACCGCACCGCACCTGTTCACGCTGGATCGATACCATTTTAGAGGACGAACCCCACCTTGCGCTGAATATCAATCAAAAAGGGAAAAGCGACCAGACGGCACTGCTGCGTCTGTTGGCCCAGCTGGCTGCGCACCATGCCCAGATTGACCTGTCTGTGCTTTTTGACGATGTCTCCAGGCCTGAAGTGAAACCCGGTTTTGTCAAGCGGATCACTCCTGGCGGAAACCGCCTGGCGGATACTTTGCTAACGGACGAAAATCGCGCCTATTTTGCGAACCTGCCCCGCCAAACCCCGCAACCCGCTTTTCCTGTGCCAGATATTGCCTCCGAACTTTTACCTCTACGCCGCGATTGGCAAACGCTGATGACAAATATTATTCTCTCCAACCCAGGTACCCCGATGATTGAAAACAAACCCGTTCTAACTGCCCCGGCCTCAGCTGTCTTTCTCTCGCCAGGCCCGCAAACCCTCAGCCCCGAACTGCTCAAGATGATCGGAAGCTTCCAGCGCGAGCTACCAGCTCCACCAGCTTTCGAAGCCCCAAATGGGAGTACCACGGATCAAACCAAACCAGCCACAGTCATCTGGGGCCAGGCTGACCTGCTCAAATATGCCCAGGGCAACATCGCAGAGATCTTTGGCCCAGAATATGCCCTGATCGACACATATTCGCGCCGGGTGCGGCTGCCCATGCCACCGTATCTGCTGGTGGATAGGATCACAAAACTGAATGGCAAGCTAGGCGAATACAAACCCTCGCAGATGACCACCGAGTATGACATCCCGCTCAACGCCTGGTATTCCGTCGATGGACAGATCCCGTGGGCGGTAGCGGTCGAATCGGGTCAGTGCGACCTGATGCTGATCAGCTATCTTGGTATCGACTTCGAGAACCAGGGCAACCTGGTTTACCGGCTGCTCGACTGCACACTGACTTTTCTAGAGGATCTCCCCAAAGAAGGCCAGACCCTGCGCTATGACATCAGTATCAACTCTTTTGCGCGCAGCGGCAAAAACCTGCTATTTTTCTTCAGCTATGACTGTTTCGTTGGCGACCGCATGGTCCTTAAAATGCGCGGCGGTTGTGCGGGCTTCTTCTCCGATGAGGACCTGGCGCGCGGCAAGGGCATTATCCTGACCGACGCCGCACACGCGGCCCGCGCGGCAACCCCCAAGCAGCACTTTGCTCCACTCTTGACCTCCATCCGCAGCACTTTTGGCCAGGACGAACTGCGCATGCTGACAGCCGGCGATCTGACAACCAGTTTTGGCCCGCAGTACGCCCAGCCCGGACGCAACCCTTCCCTGCGTCTGCCCGGTGGGCAAATGCTGATGATCGACCGCGTCGATGAAATCGATACGACCGGCGGTCCCTGGGGCCTAGGCTCCGTCACCGCCGAGCATGACCTGGCACCGGACAACTGGTATTTCCCGTGTCACTTCAAGGATGACCAGGTCATGGCCGGTTCGCTGATGGCTGATGGCTGCGTCCAGTTGATGCAGTTTTATTTGATGTATCTTGGCCTGCATACCTACACGGTGGACGCGCGCTTCCAACCTCTTCCGAACCTGCCACAGGTGGTGCGCTGCCGTGGCCAGGTCACACCGACCACTGGAAAGCTGATCTACCGGATGGAAGTCACAGAAATCGGACTGACGCCGCACCCTTACGCCAAAGCCAACGTCGACATCCTCCTGGACGGCAAGATCATCGTCAATTTCCAGGATCTGGGCCTTCAGTTAGTGGAGAAGAATCCGCCCGCGCCGGTGGCCCCCAAACAGGCCGCACTCTTCGACGAACGGCACATCACTGAGTTCGCCACCGGCTCGCTCGTCGCCTGTTTTGGCCCGGAATACGCCACCTATGACACCCGCCGCGCCCCGCGAACGCCCAACGGCGATTTGCAGCTTATCAGCCGGGTGCTCAGTGTCAACGGCACGCGCGGACAGGTCGCATCCGGTTCGAGCCTGGTGGCAGAATACGATGTTCCCGCCCAGGCCTGGTATTTTGAACAAAACGCATACCCGACTCTGCCCTATTCGATCCTGATGGAGATCGGTCTCCAGCCCTGCGGCTTCCTCTCGGCACATCTCGGCTCGACCCTGCCCTACCCTGACGAGAACTTCTATTTCCGCAACCTGGATGGGAATGGGAAGTACCTGCGCGAAGTGGATACTCGCGGACAGACCATCACCAATCATGTAAAACTGCTTTCGTCGACCGCCATCCAGGGCATCATCATCCAAAAATTTTCCTATGAACTCGCCTGCGGCGGGGAACCATTTTACGCGGGGGAAGCCGCCTTTGGCTACTTCCAGGCCGAAGCCCTGATCAACCAGGTCGGGCTGGACCGCGTCGCAGCTGGGCGCCCCACTCCCCTGACCCACAGCCTGAGCACCGCAACAAAACTTGACTTGCGCCTGCCGGCTTTGTTCAGCGCACTGCCCAATCAGCCGTATTACCGGCTCTCCGGCGGGCAGCTGCATCTGCTGGATGAGGTCCAGGTTGTTCCAGGCGGCGGAAAGTTCGGGCAGGGCTATATCTACGCCCAAAAAATCGTCAATCCACAGGATTGGTTCTTCCGGGCGCACTTCCGCCAGGACCCGGTCATGCCGGGTTCGCTGGGCGTGGAAGCCATGCTCCAGGCTTTGCAGGCCTATATGCTGCACACCGGCCTCGGGCGCGATTTCCGCTCCCCACGCTTTGCCCAGGTTGCAGGCCATAACATCGTCTGGAAGTACCGCGGACAGGTGGTCCCTGATAACCACGATCTCTCGTTGGAGATTCATATTTCCAAAATAGAGACGACCCCAGGGCAGATCACCATCTTTGGCGAGGCCAGTCTGTGGAAAGAAAATCTGCGCATCTATGAAGTCAAGCCGCTGGCCCTGATGGTGGTAGACGCAGATTAGCGGGCGTAAAGAACAAACCGCTAAAAAAGCCAGGTGACGCTAAGATTTAGAGTTTTTCCTGCGCACGCTTTACTGCCCTGGCTGTTCGATGACGCTTCGCGAAAACATTCAAAACACAAACCATAGAAAATAAGAACCCATGATCAATTCTTTCAAATCTGTTTTGTCCCCTGTCTTCTCCACCAACGGCCACCTGCCGGATTGGTGCGGCTCGCTTAATGCCGTTGCTTTCGACGAATCTGGCTGGCAGGCCCATTTACGCTCCATTGATCAACCTTGCTATGTTGTCAGCGACGGCGCTCGCCTCGGCATCACCCATCAGCGTTCCATGCCCAGCGGTGAAAGACTGGCATTGCTGGCCGCGGTCGGACCGCTAAACCAATCCCAGTTGGGCAGCGCCCAGTTCCGCGCGGCCTACGATCTGAAGTATGCTTACGCCGCCGGTGCCATGGCGAACGGTATCTCCTCTGCAGAGTTGGTGATCGCGCTTGGCCAGGCGGGACTGCTGGCTTCGTTTGGAGCGGCGGGGCTGACCGCCAATCGCATCGAAGCTGCGCTCCAGCGCATCCAGACTGCGCTGCCAAATGGCCCCTATGCGTTTAATTTGATCCACAGCCCGAGCGAGGAAGCTCTGGAGCGCAATGCGGTCGAACTGTACCTGAAACAGGGCGTCAGAACCATCGAAGCCTCGGCCTTTCTGGCACTTACCACCCACATAGTCCACTACCGGGCCGCAGGACTGTCGCTAAACCGACAGGGCGAAATCGAGATCGGGAACAAAGTCATCGCCAAGGTCTCAAGGCGCGAAGTCGCAACCCACTTTTTATCGCCCGCACCCAGCAGTCTTTTACAGCCGCTGGTTGCGCAGGGATTAATCTCTGAGGCTCAAGCCCAAATGGCTCAGCAGGTGCCCATGTGCGACGCGCTCACCGTCGAAGCAGATTCTGGCGGGCACACCGACAACCGTCCGCTCAACTGCCTGCTGCCCTCCCTGCTCGAACTGCGGGATGAACTCCGCACTCGATATGGCTACAGCCAGGTCGTTTATATCGGCGCCGCAGGCGGGATCGGGACACCTGCTTCCGCCCTTGGCGCTTTCACGATGGGCGCAGATTACATCGTCACCGGGTCAGTCAACCAGGCCTGCGTCGAATCGGGCGCCAGCGCGCACACCAAACGAATCCTGTCTCAGGCAGGTCAGGCCGATGTGATGATGGCGCCGGCAGCAGACATGTTCGAGATGGGCGTCAAGGTTCAGGTGCTAAAAAAGGGGACGCTGTTCCCCGTCCGCGCGCAAAAGCTGTATGAACTGTACAAAGCCTGCGATTCACTCGAAACCATTCCAACCGCGGAACGCGAAAAGTTGGAGAAACAGATCTTCCGCAAACCGCTGGACACCGTCTGGCAGGAGACAGAAGTCTTTTTCCGCGAGCGCGACCCCGAGCAGTTAGAGCGCGCCCACCAGAATCCGAAGCGCAAAATGGCGCTCGTCTTTCGCTGGTATCTCGGCCTTTCCTCGCGTTGGTCAAACAGCGGTGAGGCCGGGCGCGAGCTGGATTACCAGATCTGGTGCGGCCCGGCGATGGGTGCGTTCAATGAATGGACCCAGGGTACAGCCCTCTCCACGCCCGAGAACCGTCACGCCGTTGATGTGGCCGAACACCTTATGCTGGGTGCAGCCTACCTATACCGTTTGCAGCACCTGCGCATCCAGGGCGTGAGCTTACCCGCCAGCCTATCGACCTATAAACCGGAATGAAATTGACAAAGTAAACCCAAAGGAAGTGGCACGGCAGATTCTGCCAGTACAATAATCCTAAAATTCTCTGCCGTGCCCCTACAAATTCCCGATGACCATCCATCACTGTCCCTGGCCCGCAGCACCTGCCGTCCCGGTTTTAGCCGGGGACGAAGTGCATATCTGGTGCGCTGCCCTCGACCAACCCGAAGCGGCTTACTTCTCACTGCTCTCTGTGGATGAACAAGCCAAATCGCGGCGTTTTCGTTTTGAGCGGGATCAACGGCGCTTTGCGGTGGGAAGGGGAATTCTCAGGATCATCCTTGGGCGCTATTTAAACTTTCCCCCTGAAAAACTACAATTCAAATATGGAGAGTATGGGAAACCTGCGCTTGATACAAACGAATTCAAGTCAACACTCTGTTTTAATCTGGCGCATTCCGAAGAACTGGCACTTTATGCTTTAACTTCCAATCTCGAAATAGGGATTGACCTGGAAAAAATCCATCCCATTCCCGCTGTACAACAACTCGCAGAACAATTTTTCTCGCCTTTGGAAAAAATCGAATTAAACGCGCTGCCCCTGAACGAGAAACTTGAGGCCTTTTTTAGTGCCTGGACTCGTAAAGAAGCCTACCTAAAAGCCCGGGGTGACGGGTTATCTTACCCGTTGGATCAATTTTCAGTTTCAATGGCATCCCAAAAACCGGCCAGATTATTACAAGCAAAAGAAGGAGCGCAGGAATTAGCGCGTTGGTCGCTTCAATCCCTGACCCCGGCTCCCGGCTTTATTGGCGCTCTGGCGGTGGCAAGCCTGGAATGGCGCTTGGAGCAGTGGAAGTTTGCTGAATAATTCTCCCGTTCACAAAAACTCATTCCAAGGGTTCATCGATTACAATTTATACATTCAAGGAGTTTTCCATGAACGTATCTGAAGCCATTCGTACCAAACGTGCTGTGCGGGAATTTCAAGCCACACCTCTGCCAGAAGATATTAAACAAACCATTCTGAACGCGGGCCGGCGCTCACAATCTTCAAAGAACAGCCAGGCCTGGCAGTTCGTTGCCATTCAGGATAAAGAAATCCTGCGGGCACTCTCCGAATGCGGCCAGTGGGCCGGGCATATCGCCGGCGCAGCCATGGCTGTCGCCATTCTAATCCCTGACCCCAACGAGAAGTTCCAGCATCTGGTAGATTGTGGCCAGGCCGCTGCTTTTATGCAGCTGGCTGCCTGGGAATTGGGGATTGGCTCCTGCCCGGCGTCGATCTATGACGGTGAAAAAGCGCGGGCGATCCTGGGCTTCCCTGCTGAATGGCACCTGCGCCTCGCGCTATCATTCGGTTATCCCCTGGAAGAAGAAAAGCTGACCGCAGCACCAATCAAAGGCGGAAGAAGATCATTGGACGAAGTTGTGCATTGGGATAAATGGTAAATCCCATCACCAGAAAGAAATTATGGAAAAATATGCCGAACTGATTTCTATCCTGCTCCAGCACTCCCAACGCTTCCTTGATTTTTGGAATATTCAGATTCTGGTCTCGGTGGCGGTGCTGGGTTTCGTTTTTTCCAACCTGGAAATTGTCACAAAAAGACCAGTCCGCATAATGATCAGCCTGGTCTTTCTATTCATGGCGACATTCAGCATATTTTCTCTTTCAGCACACCAGCAGCGTGAAGAAAGACTGTACGCTGCGCTTGAATACCATGTTGCCACTACTCCGGCAGAATTTACCCCGGCGGATAGAGCCTACTTAGAATCTCTCAAGCCAACTCCATTTGGGATCAAAGCCGGGGCGTTGGCACTTGCTGATGCCATGCTCATCGCGATGGTCTGGTACAGCCCCAGGGTAAAAAGTTAATCTTGGTTATGGATAAGGGTCAAACCGGGTTGGGTTTGCCTCATGGGTGGTTATGCTGCTGTAACTCTTCCGCAAAATAACCACCCCGCCAATTCCTGAATATTCGCCATCATCTTACACATCTGAGAACCCATGACCGACACATTCGAAGCACTCTTAAATCCGCGCGGCATCGCCATCCTGGGTGCATCCAGCGATCCAACCAAACTCGGTTATGCAGTTGCTCGCAATTTGATAGAAAGCGGCTATGGCGGGGAAGTACATCTCGTAAATCCGCGCGGCGGAACGTTGTTTGCACACAGCATGTATACATCGGTCAGCAGTGTGCCAGATCCAGTCGACCTGGCAATAGTGATCGTCCCAGCCCCCTCCGCGGCACAAACCCTGCGCTAAGTCGGGCAACGCGGCATTCGAGCAGCCATATTGACTTCTGGCGGGTTTCGCGAAACAGGTCCTCAAGGCGCAGAACTAGAAGCACAGGTCTTGAATGTCTGCAAGGAATTTGGGATCAACCTGGTTGGACCAAATTGTGTTGGGCTGATTGATACTCACTTTCCTTTTGACACCACCTTTCTACGCCAGCCCATGCCAGCTCGCGGAGATATCGCCTTTTTGTCACACTCCGGCGCCTTTTGCGCGGCCGTGATCGATTGGTCGCGAGGGCAGGGCTTCGGTTTTTCACAGCTGGTTTCGCTCGGCAACCAGATTGACCTGAATGAAACCAGCCTGCTACCGGCGCTTGCCAATAACCCCTATACCAAAACCATTTGCCTCTATCTGGAAACCATTTCAAACGGGCAGAAATTTTTTGAAGCTGCCCGCCAGATCAGCGTACAAAAACCCATCGTGGCGCTCAAAGTCGGGCGAACCGCGGCAGGTCAAAAAGCAGCTGCTTCCCACACCGGTGCCCTGGCAGGCTCTGAAGCAGCGCTCAACGCAACGTTTGAAAAAGCCGGGGTGTTGCGCGCAAACACATCCGAACAGTTGTTTGATTGGGCCCAAGCTCTCTCGGCCTGTCATTTACCTGCCGGGAAAAACATCGCGGTTTTAACCAGTGCAGGCGGTCCAGGCGTCATCGCAAGTGATGCGCTCGAAATCGAAGGATTATCCCTGGCCGGACTCAATCCGGAAACCGAAGCCCGCTTAATGGAGCTGCTACCAGCCGCCGCCAGCGCTCACAACCCGGTTGACATGCTGGCTTCCGCATCCCCGCATCAATACGCCAGATGCCTTGAAATATTATTAGCGGCCCCCGAGGTGGATGGCGTGCTGGTGATCACCCTGCCGCCTCCCAGCCACCCGGCAGAAGACATCGCAGATGCACTCATCCCACTCATCCAGACCGCATCCAAACCCGTATTGGTAGCGCAAATGGGCTCGCAACTAACCGCCATTGCCCATGCGCACTTTGTAACAGCAGGCATTCCGATCTTTCCCTTCCCAGAACGGGCCGCGTCGGCCCTGGGCGCACTTTCCCGCCGCGTAGATTATTTAGCCACGCCTACGGGAGACTACCGAAGAGACTTCGATGTAGCTGACAATGTGAATTTAACCTCTGAAGAGCTGGTTGCCGCCTATGGCATCGCCACTACGCCACTCAAACTTGCCGACTCGCCCGAATCTGCTGCCCGCCTGGCGGCTGAAATGACCTTTCCCCTGGTTGCCAAGATCGCCAGCCCAGACATTCTGCATAAATCTGATATTGGCGGTGTTCTGCTTGACCTGAACAGCATTGAGGCTGTCGTCAGCGCCTATTCTGCCCTGTTGAAACGCGCTCAATCCAGACGCCCGGATGCAAAAATAGAAGGGATCACCCTGCAAGCGCAAATTGGGGCCGGGCAGGAAGTCATTATTGGCGCGGTGCGCGATCCACAATTTGGAGTCTTGATGATGTTTGGCTCGGGTGGTGTTGAAGCCGAAGGGCTGAAGGATGTTGCTTTTGCGCTGGCGCCCCTGAATAGGGCTGATGCAACAAAAATGCTGCAACAAACCTGGGCTGGGAAAAAACTGGATGGATTCCGCAGTATCGCCCGCGCCGATAAAGACAGTGTCATTGAAGCCCTGATCCGGCTTTCCTGGCTGGCAATCGAGCATCCAGAAATAGCAGAGATAGAAATCAACCCATTGCGAGCGCTGAACCATGGTGCAGTGGCGCTGGATATTCGCATGCAATTATCATAGAACAGCGTCAATAATTTTCGCGATAAGTCCTATTAAAACTTATGCTTGTGAGTAAACCAACCTCCAGCGCCGCCAGGGCGCAAAACCCAATCTAACAGTGACCCTGAGCCATTATTCTGGTCAAGTATATTCTGACACTCACGATGTGTCAGGTTCACCAGCAGGTAGATAATGGTCACAGCTTGAGCCACAGGCCCACGGGATTTAGCTTAATTGGTTAATTTGATATGTTCAGACAGCCATCCATCTTGATTGATAAGCGTGCGTAAAGCTTTTTTGTCATGTTTGCCAACATTGGTTTTTGGAATTTCGTTGATACAGGCATAGAAATCGGGTACTGCCCAGGCTGCCAGCTTGCCATCCAGGACATATTTTTGAAGATGAGTCTTAAGGTTTTCAGCGGTTAGATCATCCATACAGCCTGAGCGCGATTCCATTAATACCAGGGGACGTTCTCCCCATTTTTGATCAGGGATACCAATCACAGCCACATCCAAAATACCGGTGAAACTACTCAACATTTTTTCCAGTTCCAACGAAACGATCCACTCACCGCCGGTTTTGATAATATCTTTGAACCGGTCAACAATTTGAATATAACCATACTCGTCGATGGTACCAATATCTCCTGTGTGCAACCAGTCTCCATCCCATAGTTTTTCAGAGAGGTCGACATCCTTGAAATATGCCTGGGTGCACCAGGGGCTGCGTACCAGTATCTCCCCGGCATCTCTTCCGTTTTTTGCCACTTCTTTGCCATTGCTATCGATGACTTTTAAATATACAAGTGGAATCGTAAATCCAGGTTTGATCATCCAGTCTAATTTCTTTTCGTCATTCCAGGCTTCCATGCCGGGTTTAAGGTTTGAAATTGTTAAAACCGGGCAAGTCTCTGAGAGACCATACCCACCATAAACCTTAATGCCCAACCTGCTTGCCTCGATAGCCAGGCTTTTGGAGAGGGCAGACCCGCCAACAATGACCTTCCATTGACTTAGATCGAGATCCCGTACTAGTGGTGTTCCGACGATCTTTTGTAAAATGGTCGGGACGCAATGGCTGAATGTAACTTTTTCATCAATAATCAGCTGGATTATCCTTGGAATTTCATATTTTCCCGGATAAACCTGTTTTAGCCCCAGCATTGTAGCTACATAGGGCATTCCCCAAGCGTGACCATGATACATTGGAGTCAACGGCATATAAACATCATGTTTACTCACTCCGCCATAATTACCCAGTGCAGAAAGAGCCACAGCATCACTCAGGGTTTGCAAGGTTAGCTGACGCTGTGTGAAGAATACTCCCTTTGGTTTACCAGTTGTACCTGATGTGTAAGATATAGTCGCAATGGTATTTTCATCCAGATCAGGTAATTCTTTTAGAGGAATTGCATTGGCCAACAGCTCTTCATATTCCAAGTTCACCCAGCCCAGGGTTTGAGCGACCGGGTTGTCACGAATAAGAATATATTTATGGACGGTGGGTAGAAATGGAATCAGGCTTTCTACCAACGGAATAAAATCTTCGTGAAAGATCAAAATTTCGTCCTCGGCATGGACAAGGGTGTAGAGCAAGTCTTTTGGTGCTATACCCGGGTTTATGGTATGTAAAATTGCACCAATACCCGGAATACCAAAATACATCTCGAGATAACGATGACTATCCCAATCTATAACCCCAATTTTGGCACCCAACCCGCAGCCCAGACTTTCCAGAGCACCTCCCAACTGTAGCACACGCTGGTAGAAGCTGCAGTAAGTGAAGCGTACATGATCGCGGTAGATAATCTGCTGGTCGGGAGCCCAGGTCAGACCTTGATGCAATAAATGCTTGAGTAGTAGTTGATAGTTGTAGGCCATTTGTGTGTGGGTCATGGTCTTATCTTTCTATAGAAAAGGTTTCCAGCCGCCATCGCAAGGGTTGGAAAATGATACATAGTCCGGGAGTTAGAAACAGGGTAACATGCAAGAGCAATAGGGAATAGAGTTATGGATTCTACTAACAACTATTAGCTATCGATTAGAACCGGTTTTTGATACTTTTGTTGAGCTGAGGCCATTACCTGGAGAATGGGAACTTTATGGGTTTCGGCTGCCCGACGGCAATCTTCGTATTCTGGGACGATCCTGGTGACGTCTTTCCAATGAGCAGTTTTGACGTTAATGGTTCCAAACGGAGTGGCAACTGGCTCGATGATGCGTGGCAAACTGGCACGTTCGCATGTAACATGCCTTACGCCCAACGTGATCGTTTCAGAAAAAATGATGGACTGCAGCCGATCAGCATCGGAAGGTCGACAGAGCACACTCAGCAGAGTACCGGGACGATTTTTTTTCATTTGAGTCGGCGTTAATGTCACATCCAGAGCACCAGCATGAAACAATTGATGCATCACATGCTCATATACTTGCGGATTAAGATCATCGACGTTTGTTTCCAGTGTGGTCAGGGTTTCGACAAGCAAACCGCTGTTCTCGTCTTTTATTTCCCCGATCCAAACCCGGATGACATTTGGGAATGGTAGCTGGCGATGGCCAGCGCCGATACCAATGGTTTTGAGCTGCATAGGCGGGAAGCCTCCGAACTCATAAGCCAGAGATGAAAGGATAGCGGCTCCAGTGGGAGTGACAAGTTCAGATTCAAGCGATTCTATGAAACGAATGCGCGCGTTTTTTAGTAAAGCTAATGTGGCTGGCGCTGGTAGTGGAATTGTGCCATGCATGGATTTGGTAAAACCACGCGTCAGGGGAAGTTCAGAAACATAAACCCGCTCAACCTGTAACTCATCCAGGGCGTTCAATACACCGACAATATCAATCACAGTATCATCCCCACCAACTTCGTGAAGATGGACAGACTCGACGGTGCTGTTGTGGATATCAGCTTCCACCTGGGCCAGATGCTGGATGATGGCACTGGCGCGCTCTTTTACCAGCTTGGGTAAATCAGCCTGATTGATGATTGAAAATAGTTCGGTCGCATGCCGTTCTGTTTCAAAACGTGGGGTGACGATGGTGACCATTTTGACCGAGAGCGCGCCACGCATGACTTGTTCAATCTGCGCATTGCAACCAGGTAGATTTAGAGCGGCGATAACCTTGTGAAGATTCGCTTCTGACGCACCTGCATCCAATAAAGCACTTAGAAGCATATCGCCACTAGCCCCGCCAATACAGTCAATGAAAGCTATTCGCATTTTTTACCTCTCAAAATCATATGAGCACAGACACCTGCGCCGAAGCCGTTATCAATATTGACGACTGATACACCCGGCGCGCAGGAATTTAGCATAGCCAGCAATGCTGCCAGGCCGTTAAAACTGACGCCATAACCGATGCTGGTTGGTACTGCAATGGTTGGGCAGTCAACCAGGCCGCCGATAACAGTTGCCAGGGCGCCTTCCATTCCCGCCACGGCAATCACACACCCAGCTTGCCAGAGTAACTCGCGCCTGCTTAGCAGGCGATGCACTCCGGCTACACCAACATCATAGACGCGTTCAACACGCGTGCCAAGTAGTTCAACGATCAAAGCGGCTTCTTCTGCCACTGGCAAATCTGAAGTGCCTGCGCTTACTACTGCAACAAATGGATCTTGAGCGGGCGTGGGAAATTCTCCTACTGCAATCAGCCTTGCCATCTGGTAATCCCTTGCATTAGGAAAATTAACCTGCACAGCTTCGACAGCTGCACGTGAGGCTCTGGTTACTATGGCACTCCCAGTATTTTCCATCATGCGGTCTACAATCCTGGCGATCTGTTCAGGCGTTTTTCCCGCACCGTAAATCACTTCGGGAACTCCGGTACGCAGAGAGCGATGATGGTCCAGTAATGCCCCGGTTGCTTCTTCATAAGGCATATCACGCAATACGTTATAAGCCTGGTCTACAGGGCAGGCATGATTAGCAACGTCTTCCAATAAAGTGTGGATCTGATTACGATTCATGCGTGCATCCTGCAGAAAGCTGGTTAAGGCTACCCATCTTGTAGCCTCCCAGATCGAGTGCAACAAACAGGTAACCAAGTGAGCGCAGTTGAGTGGTTATTTGGTTGCGCTGCGCCAAGACAGCTTCAAAATCAGCCGGATCAACTTCCAGGCGCGCCATCTCATTATGGTGGCGTACACGTACTTGCCGGAATCCGATATTGTGCAGCACTTGTTCGGCTTGTTCAACTTGTGTTAACAATTGCAGCGTAACTGGTGTGCCATGCGGAATTCGTGATGACAGGCAAGCGGCAGCTGGTTTGGCCCAATTTGGGATACCCAGTTCGCGAGCGGTGTCGCGAATATCTTGTTTTGTATATTGCGCCTCGATCAGGGGAGACCGCACGCCGTATTCGCGAGCTGCTTTGCGACCCGGTCGAAAATCGCCGACATCATCCAGGTTTGTACCGTCGATAATACAGGCATAACCATTTTCGCGTGCATAACGGCTTAACAGTCCGTATACTTCGTGTTTGCACCAGTAGCAGCGTTGTGGGGTGTTGGATTGGTAGTTGGGGTCATCGAGCTCGTGGCTATCGATGAGTACATGCGTAAATCCGAATTGGTGAGCAATTGCTCGGGCTTCGTCCAGATCGGCTATAGGCAAACTTGGCGAAACCCCGGTGACTGCCACGGCATTCAATCCCAGTTCGTTGCCCGCAACGCAGGCCAGTAATGTGCTGTCTATCCCCCCGGAGTATGCCACAACAACACGCCCCATCTCATGGATAATTCGGCGCAGGGTTTCATGTTTTAGATTGTTCAAGGATACCTCCGATAAATAGTCGTGTTATCTGTGAAGTTTGTTTCTTACAGCGATAGGTGGAAATTTATCAACAACTAACGCATGGTGTAACCACCATCCACCGCATAGGTTTGGCCAGTAATATATGCGGCGCCTGGCGATGCGATAAACAGCACCAATTCGGCCACATCGGCTGGTGTTGTTAACCGATGCAAGGGTACCTGTGTCAAATACTGATCGAGCGCAAATTTCGGGAAGGTTTGAATGGCGGTTTCTGTGTCGACAATACCTGGTGCAATGGTGTTTACTGTAATACCCATTGTTCCAACTTCTCTTGCAAGAGACCGGCTGAATCCAATCACACCCGCTTTTGATGCGGCATAATGACCGAAACCAACAGCTCCAACCAACCCACTGACTGATGCCATGTTGATGATCCTGCCATCTCCAGACCGACGCATTGGGCCTAGGGCTGCCTGGGAGCACAAAAACACACTCTTCAGGTTGATGCTCATCACGCGGTCCCATTCGTTTTCGGTCATTGTGGCGACTGGCGCAATGGGAAAGATGCCAGCATTATTGACCAGGATGTTTAATCCACCCAATTGTGACTCGCAAACTTCCATCATGGCTTCAACAGCTAGTTTTTCGGTTACATCAACTTCAAATGCAAGGCCATTTCGCTTCAAAGCTGTTACTTCAGCTGCGACAGCCTGGGCTGAGGCCTTGTCAATATCCGCCACCAGCACATCGGCGCCAGCCTGGGCCAGGGTCAGGCATATGACCCGCCCAATGCCACGTCCGCCACCCGTTACAATTGCAACTTTATCTAATAATTTCATTTTTTGCCTCTTCCACAATAGTAAAAAGAAAGGACCTATTCGGCATGTACTTTGCCCAAGATTTGTCCAATCCGGGCTTTGCTGCCGGCAGGGACGATTATTTCTGACAGTACTCCATCCACCGGAGCAGGAATATATAATGCGATTTTCTCAGTAGTCGCTTCGACCAGATCCTTACCTTTTGTAACTGGCTGGCCGAGTTTACCTAACCAGCGTTGGATCTTCACTTCCTGGGCCCCATCTGCAGTAGGCGGCACAACAATTTCGTAATCCATTTTTAGCTCCGTCTTTTTGAATGTAATCCGTGTCGTTAGTGATTCTGGATGATATTTGGGAACCGCAGTTCCCTTTATTTTCAGTTTTTCAGTATTTCTACAGGTGTGACATCCATTAAGTCCAGTTTGAAAGTAGATGCTATGATCTTGCGCAAAATTGTTTTTACATCACTGACCAAAACCGGATGCCCCAAAGCCGCTTGCATGGATGTTACCGGCATCGCGACGACACCACATGGATTTATTAATTCAAATGGTGATAAATCAAGATTAATATTCAGTGATAGGCCGTGAAATGTAAAACCATGCCGTACTCCAATACCTACAGCACCCACCTTGGCATCACCCAACCAGGCACCGGGGTAATCATCGCGTTTGATCGCCTTTAGTCCGAATTCATCCAACACCTTTATCAAGACATCCTCAATTCGATGCATATATTGGTTGGCATTTAGATCCACATCACCCAGATACAATAACGGAGATGCGATCAATTGACCTGGGCCATGATAGGTTACATCACCACCGCGATTGACATTGATCAGTTCAATTCCACGGGTCGCCAACTCTGCTGGTGATACAAGAATATTGTTTTCACTTCCGGAACGTCCCAGAGTAAATGTGGGAGGGTTTTCTTGCAAAATAATTATTGGTGGCAGGTGCCCTTCAATGCGCGCTTCGAGCACTTTTTCCTGGAAAGCAAAAGCCGGCGTGTACGGCATAAACCCTAAATCCAGCCAATAACTTTTCATAATGTTCATTCAGCGTTTTCAGAAAGGCGGTGAGTTATCATTGTTTTTTTCATAAGTTCAGGTGGTAAATTTTTCTAATAATGCCAGTTCAGCATCGTCCCATTCTGAGCGGCAGTCAATAGAATTGCCCACCGACTGCCGCTCACATAACCTGAGTTGCTAAGCGACTTCCAGGGCCTTCTTGTACAATCCTTGCAGATCGCCGTTGACTTGCGCGAAGATATAAACAGGCGCGCAACCTGCTCGAACGATCACTTCTTTTGCCAGCTTGGTTGCCTGGCGGATATTATCGGCGGTTGGGAAATACTCCCAGCAATCGCCAATGACAAACAATGTCTTGCCGCGGGCGAACTCGGGGTCGAAGTCAGGCAGACCACCTGTGACAAAGACACAGTCGCCAACCTTGGCGCGGAAATCGTCGAAATCAATGCCGCTCAAAACAAAGCTATCCAGGGCGCCGCGAATATTGGCAAAGCAGCCCGGGCAGGACTGTTGGGTAAAGACATCCAGTCCGCGGTACATGCCGACTGGATCGGTGTTGGCCCGCAGGAAATGTTTCATGACACTTGCAGGATCAACGCCAAGCACTTCTATGTGATCCATGCGGCGTTCACCCAAGCCTTCGGTATAAGCCATTCGGACAGCGGGGATTTCTTCTGAATCGAAGCCCATGATAAAACCAGTCACGGCATCCACAGCCACTGTGTCAGTGCCAGCCAGGATCAAATTCATTTCCACTGGTTTGCCGGCATGCGGTCCCTGGCCTTCCATGGCGATAATTGCATCGACAATGGTCAGGTCGGCTTTTCGAATGCGGTATTCATCAACCACCTTGGCGCTGATGTCGTTGCGGTGTTGTCCCTGCTGGTACATGTGCAGGCCTTTGCCATCCACGCCATCTTCAGACGGGTGAAAATTGGGACCAATTCCTTGCCAGTTAGCCAGACCCAGGGTAACGGTCTTGGCCAGGTGAACTTTCATTTTCGGCAGGTTGATGACCACATCGGCATCCATGAAAGGCTTGAAAACTTTGTACTTCTTGAAAGTTTTGCCATCCGGGACATCAACATCCACTGTGGGCTGCTCGTCGAAGTAGATTACTTCGTCTGCGCCACCCAGCAAGGCGGCTTCTTCCATGCCCGAGGTTTTGAAAGCAATGCTTGCGCGGCCGACATGCATCCCCAGGGATGGATTGTCACCGACCTGGATTTTTCCGGCTTTAGAGTTTTTCTTGAAATAGCGGGTGACAGCTTCGACAGTGCGAGGATCAACGACTGCATAGCTTTCCGGGGGAGCGCTGAAGGCCAGGTTTGGTTTGATCAAGACTGTTTGACCAGGTTTGACGATGTTATCGATGCTACCAACTGCCAGTTCAACTGCTTTTGCAACAGCCGCTTCAATCGCGTCGATGTCTTCGGCGTAGCGGACGTACTTCTTGATTGGGGGCAGGAACTCTGCGTTTCCCTTGAGAGACGGGGTTTGTACAACTGATACCTTTGGTTTGTCCACAGGAATACTCCTTTTTTCTTATTTCGGTAATCAAACGATTTGAAATCTTTCCTTTATCAGCCAGTGGCGCTGTAAAGGTTTTTCAGCGACTTGTCTGTTTACTTGGCCGGCTTGGGGTAGAAAGGTAGCATTACATAGTCGAAGAAGTATGCACCCAGGACTGCGCCAAGGATGGGCGCAATGCTGCCGACCCACCAATCACCACGCGGACCAGGGAAAGCCATTGATCCATATCCTTGCAACAGTGCCCAAATGCGCGGGCCAAGGTCACGGGCTCCATTCAATGATGTCATCGAGATGGGGGCTGTGATCACGACGATCATAGTCACCATAGCTCCCAATGCCAGCGGGAAGAACCAGGCTGTCGGTGAATTTACGCTGCGTGCTTCCAGGAACATCAGAATTCCGATCATCAGGAGCGCGGTTCCAAGAATTTCAGAAAAAGCGCCATTCCAGACCGGGACTTTGCTCCAACCTTCGGAGACTTTGAGTGCTGTGGCGGTTGCTTGATCAATGCCGACCATTCCAGGATTGGGTGTATAGGTGGTGTAGATCATTGAGACCAACTGACTTCCAGCCTGTCCAGGAACTACTCCGAGTGCCGCCAATTTGGCTGCAATTAATCCGCCGAACTGAATTGAGAGGACTGCTGCGCCGAGAAAACCACCGGTGATTTGCGCGATGATGTAGGGTACGACTTGTTTCCAGGGGAACCCACGTCGGAGTGCCAGAGCAATTGTTACTGACGGATTAAAATGTGCACCAGACATAGATGCGCCGGCCCAGACTGCCAGGGCAACTGTAATTCCCCAGGTTGCTCCAATTGACCACAGATCGCCCATTCCGCCTACCAACACGGCTACTGTAACGATTCCACAACCAAACAAAACGATGAAGAATACACCAAGCGCTTCGCCGATGTAGTTTCCAAGCCAGCTTTTCTTTTCTTCCATGGTTTTACTCCTTGTTGCAATGTTTTTTGTTACATTGAACTTGAATTGTTTAAAAAAATGGTTACTTTGATGCGTGAGACATGTGGAAATACTGTTTGTATAATGTGTTTTTCCGTATAACCTCCTAAAGATGATCCAAGACTCTCCCCCCGGGGTCTGGGTTTCCCGCGTGTTAGTTTCTACTATCCCGTCCGGGCACCGGAATTTCGATTGTGATGCAATACAAAAGCGCTGTTGAACCACAGCCTGGCTGTATTGGTATTTTGATGGAGATGGTAAACAAGCTGGATATCGCCAAATATTTTGTCAGTTTTGGCAGCAAAAAGGTGTTTGTACATTTCCAAATATATATTATCGCGATGACGGTGAAATTAAAGTGACAGCCATTGGCTGGCTGGTAAGAAATGGGTGATATTTTTTGATGTGTAGGTGATAACCTGGTGATAAATTCACGCGATACTATGGACAACTCAACCCGCTTGTGCTATCCTAATAATTGTAATTTTGTTGATCCCCATATTATATTAATTTAATGGTACATAGTCTGACAGGTTGTGTTTTGGGCTTTCGCCCTCAACAGGCTGTTTTAGTATGTATGTGTCTGGGTTTACCGCTTGAAAAGCTGAATTAGTATCCTCAAGCCGGGTTTTCCAGTTTATCAAATAATACTTTTGTAACCTTTCGTAATATAAAGGCAAAAATATGACTCGTCCAATAAATTGGCTTAACCCTGCTACCAGTTTCCCGCTGGAAATTGACGAGACCGTCCGGCATATATCTGCAATTCGCCGTGAATTCCTGATCACTGGTATGTTTGCACCTGACTCATTGCGTTCCACAATTCAGGATTCCTGGCAACGTTGCGCTAAGCTTATAGGACCGGAGCGTACCGAGGTGCCTGTCACTATTAGCAGTGATGCTGGTTTGCTTGAATTGATTTCGATCAATAAGCCATTTCTTAAAGCGGCTGGTCCGGTTATCGAGCGTTTGAGTAATTTCCTTTCTGGTTCTGGTTATATTATTGGACTGGCTGATCCAAAGAGCCAATTGTTGCAGGTGAATGGTGACAAACTGCCTGTAACCTGGCTGGAACATGTCGGCCTGATACCTGGTGGCAATTGGAGTGAAGCCGCAGCCGGTACCAATGGGATTGGAACTGCATTGGCTGTTGGTCATGCTGTTCAGGTCGTTGGACCGGAGCATTATTGTGATGGTTGGCAGGATCTCACATGCATCTCAGTGCCTATTCGAACTCCCTGGAATGGGGAAATAGTGGGCGTATTGGATATTAGTGGCGATTACCATCTTGTGCGCCCGTTTTTCACAGGAATTCTTGCGGCTGCGGCCCTTGAAATCAAGCAGAATTTAAGCAATTTAAATAATTTTCATCAGCCAGAGTCGACTACATTTCATATTGCGATGATCGACATTCCCGCTGGAGTGATGACAGGTATCACGCAAACCGATCTGGTTTGCCCTGCTGTACCGAAAAGCAATGATGATATTCAGTCACAAATCGAATTCCATGCACGCCGGGCGTTTGCGGCAGAACGCCTGGCACTTGCGGCTGGCACGGTCAATGCCAGCCTGGATATTCAGAGAACACTCCTGCAGGTTACAGAACAGGCTGCACACCTCTTTGAACTGGACAGTGCAGCCGCGTGTATTTTTGATGAATCTGGTGAAGCGATTTTACAATATGTATATGCCAGATCCAAGTTACAGGAAGATGAAATACGCCAGGGGCTAAAAACAATTCTCGATCAGAATGCAATGATTTGTTTACTTCGTGAGAGTAGTGAACCGGTAACGGTTGATGATGTCAGCGTCAGCCCTGAATGGTCAAATTTATTTCTAAAACAAAGCGGCGTATCTTCATTTGCAATATTGCCTTTACAGGGAATGCACAATTTGACAGGTTTTATTTTTGTACCGCAGCCCGTTCCTGTGAAATGGCAGGCTGATGATTTGCGTCTGGGCCTGACTTTTTCTTTTCATGCTGGCAGCGCTCTGGAAAATGCGCGCATGTTCGAGATATTGCAGCAGCATCAACGTCATATCGAAGAGCTCAACGCGGTTAATCAAATCTTGAATACCATCTTCGATCCAGCCCAACACCTGCCTCTCATCATTGAGCGCATTGTTTCGATTCTCAATTTTGATGCAGGTTTGATTTTGTTGTATCAGAAATCTGGTGATGATCCTTTGCTGGCCGCTCAATTTGGGTTACCGGAAGCTTTAATCCTGGATCTATTCGATCTGCCCCGATATTTTCTACAGGAGAAGGCCGTTGGTAACACACAGATCTGTGCATCCATTATGCTTTGTGAACGAAGATCCAAAGACGATTTTATTGTAAAAAAACTGAAGCAAGTCGGTTTGTGTGATGTGATGATTGCAGGACTAACTGCCGGGAACGAATTATTGGGATATATTCTGGTAGGGATTAAAGAACATCGTAAGCTTACCGATGAAAACCTGACGTTGTTTACTAATATTGGACAGCAATTGGGTTTGGCGCTTAAGAATGCTCAATTGTCGCGCTCTGTGGGTGAAATGGAGGCAATGCGTGAGGCTGATCGCATCAAGAGCCGTTTTTTAATGACAGTATCACACGATCTACGCTCACCTCTGACAGCAATTCGCACGTCCGTGGAAAGTCTGCTTGAACAGGCTGGCCTGCAGTCTTCTGACAACCAGGCTCAATTACTTGGAAATATTGCTGGTCAGGCTCACCGGCTGACCCACCTGGTGGACCAGCTTCTTGATCTTTCACGCATTGAAGCCGGAGCATTAACCCTCGACCGGGATTGGACCGAGTTGGGAGCCTTGATTTCCGATACTGTACTCAAATTCAATCACTTGAATAGTCACCAGATCCACTTATGCCTTGCGAATGATCTGCCTCTGGTTTATATCGACCCATACCGAATCATACAGGTGCTTTGGAATTTATTGGAAAACGCAAACAAATATTCGCCATCCAATACACCCATCAAGATCGAAACTTTTTGGAAGGATGAAAAAGTGTTGATCCACATCTCGGATCAGGGTCCGGGTATTCCAGAAGAAGAGCGAGAACTTATTTTTCAATATTTTTATCGGTTGGATCGCGATTCGCGCATGCACACCCCAGGCAGTGGATTGGGATTGGCAATTTGTCGTGGGATTATGGAGACGCATGGTGGCTGGGTTTGGGTTGAGGCTGCGCCTGGCGGGGGTAGTACTTTCTGTGTTGTTCTGCCACCTCCATCTGCTTACCCAGATAGTCTTAAGGCTCTGGAAGGGCAAGAGCCAAGTGTTTCAGAAAGAGATGTCACTATTGATCCTTTAGAATTGGGAATAATGCCATGACGTATGGTCACATAAATATTCTGGCAGTAGATGATGATCCGGGTATTCTGACTGCGATCAAACAGGCTTTGCTGGCTCATCGCTTCGAGGTTGGAACTGCTGCTGATGGCATTGAAGCCCTGGCTCAATTTAAGCTCTTGCAACCAGATCTTATCTTGCTGGACTTGATGATGCCACGCATGGATGGCCTGGAAGTTTGCCGGCAGATTCGCGCGGTGGACCCAACACCAATTATTATATTAAGTATCAAGGGTAGTGAAGCTGATATCGTCTCCGCCCTTAATCTTGGTGCCGATGATTATTTGGTTAAACCTTTCCGCCTGGCGGAACTATTAGCCCGTGTGCAGGCCGTGTTGCGGCGAGGCATCAAACCCCTTGCACAAAAAATTGTGTGTGGTGACCTGGAGATTGATACCGAGCAGCACCGAGTTACGGTGACGGGTCGCGAGATTATGCTCAGCCCGATTGAGTATGCAGTGCTATCAGAATTGGCTCTAAATGTAGGCCGTGTTTTGACGACTCGCATGCTTTTACAAAAAGTTTGGGGAAGCCAATATCTTGATGCTGGAGATTATGTAAAAGCTGTGGTGCGCCGTCTGCGAGTGAAGCTGGAGCCGGATCCTGACCACCCTCGCTATATCATCACTGAGCGTTACCTTGGTTACCGTTTGAGCGACCTGACGACCACATCATAGTCCGGGAGACACCTGCCACACCGACTGGATCTTGATGTAAATTCTACTAATGAGCAAAGTTCATTTGCTACCAGAATGGCGTTCTGCTGCCTTGGCGTCACTCAGTATGGTTTTATTGCAAAGGGTTTGGGTGTTTTCTTTTCGTATATTTCAATTCCAAATGATTGGACTTTTGCCAAAGTCAAACATTGCGAAAAAGATAGAACTGCATCCAATTGGGAGTTGTAGACAACCAATTGCAGCAGTTCCGTTATAACCGGTTACTATAACTTTAGCAACTATGAACGAACAGACACGTTAAGAATTTGGTAGACGCTCTCAGCAGCAACGCTACAGCCAAATCAGTAGTTGAGTTATCCTTGAACCCGTAATTCCAGCGGGCATACACAGCTTTGGATTAAGCTATTTCTGTGGAGTGCATCAGCGAAAAATAAATTACTGGATTTGCAGCGAAGACAATTGAGCCATCGCAGACTCGAAAGTTATACTTCAAGCCCTCGGCCGTATGCAGAGACTTTGCCCAATCACGGCTTTGTCTATCAGCAAAACACCATTAAGAGCAACAAGCCGAATGCATTTGTGCCCACAATTGTGGGCACAAATGCATTCGAAAGTGGCAATTTTTGACAACAACGGGGAAAATCTGCTACACTTTACAAATGAACATAACTAATTTTTTTATTAATGTTATTGGTTGGGCTGGTGCAGCATTGGTATTAATTGCCTATGGATTACTCTCAATAGAGTGGATGAACGGAAAGTCCATCAGCTATCAAACCCTGAATGTGGCCGGAGCACTGTTGTTAGTAATCAACTCCTATTACCTGGGGGCCTATCCCTCAGTCGGTGTAAATATCGCCTGGGTGGGTATTGCTGCGCTTACGCTCTTTCGTGATTGGTGGAAAGGCTCTGCGGAAGCATATAAAAAGGTGACAACACATTTATCCAAAAGACAAAATTTGCGAAAAATCACCCTTCAACGGATCAAGCTGCCTATTTTAAAACACGAGAAGCGCTTTTCGGAAAAACAACGCGCAGCGCCAGCCGGGTTTGGTCAGACTCAACTTTCATAAGCGCTCATACAGGAACAGCATGCCAACATTATCAAGCCTCGATATTTATCCAGTAAAATCTCTGCGTGGGCAATCTGTTGATACCAGCCAGGTGGAACGAATGGGGCTGGTGAATGATCGCCGCTTGATGGTTGTCAATCCTGATGGTCTATTCCTGACACAACGAGAACACGCACGCATGGCCCTGGTCACCCCTATTCTCAAGGCCGGAATGATGACCCTGACGGCAGCGGGAATGCAGGATGTGAGCTTTGCACTCAGCACATTGGACCAGCATATAAATGTCGAAATCTGGAGTAGTCGCGGAGTTGATGCCATCGATCAGGGCAATTTGGCAGCCGAATGGCTCTCTGATTTTCTCAAGATGCCCACGCGGCTGGTGCGTATTGACGACAATCACCCCAGGCAGGTCAGCGCTGAATACGCCATCCAGGCAGATGACCAGGTGGGTTTTGCAGATGGTTTTCCAATTCTGGTCATTACTCAGGAATCTCTGGATGACCTCAACAGCCGCCTGGAAAAACCTATCCCCATGAACCGCTTCCGTCCCAACATCGTGATCTCTGGCGCCACATCTTTTGCAGAAGACGATTGGAAGCGCATCCGGATTGGTCAGGTGGAATTGGGGCTGGTAAAACCCTGCGCGCGCTGCAACGTACCAACGATCGACCAGGATACCGCGGAAAAGGGCAAAGAACCAAATACCACCCTGGCCAAATATCGGAAGATCAATGGAAAAATTATGTTCGGGGTAAACGCCATCCCTATCACAACTGGTCAGCTTAGGGTTGGTGACTCGGTCGAAATCCTGGACTAAGCGACCTCATATTCGAACAGCGTGATCACACCACAAATTTATTCCACCCAAGCGCTGTGCCAAATGGGTGGAATTTTTAATTAACATCACCCGGTCTTCAGCGCCATGCCGAAAAAACGGAAAAAAACGGCCGGCACAATTATGGTAAGATTAATTTTTGCCGCCACCTATATAAAAAATACAGTAGAAACTATGCCAAAACTCAACCTTGCACTGGCCCAAATCAATACTAAACTAGGCGATATCAAAGCCAATCTGGAAAAACACCTGGCCATGCTGCACCAGGCCAAAATTCAAGGTGCGGATCTGCTTATCTTCCCAGAACTTTCTTTGACTGGTTATGTTTTGCAAGATCTGACTGCCAGTGTGGCACTCAGCCCAAGCCCCAAAGACCCGGTCATCAAATCCCTTTTACATGCTTCAGAAGATATTGATGTTGTGTTTGGCTTTGTCGAAGTGGACGAACGGTATCGCTACTATATCTCAGCGGCATACCTATCAGAAGGAAAGCTGATTCACGTTCATCGCAAAGTGTACCTGCCCACGTATGGCATTTTCGATGAAAAACGATACTTTGCCGCCGGAAACAGCTTCCGCGCATTCGATACGCGCTTTGGTCGCATGGGCTTGCTGATCTGCGAGGATTTCTGGCATGTTTCGTCACCATATACGCTATGGATGGATGGCGCCGACATTATGCTGTTTACTTCGGCCTCACCCGGGCGTGGCGTAACCGAGGAAATCCTCGGCTCAGCACAATGGGTAGAAACCGTCAATCGTTCGTATGCTGGTTTGTTCACCACCTTCGTGGCTCACGCCAACCGGGTCGGCTTTGAAGATGGATTGAATTTTTGGGGTGGAGCAACAGTTTATGATCCGGATGGCAAATTAGTGGTTAAAGCCCCCTACGATAAAGAAGGCATCACGATTGCCGAGCTGGACCTCAATCAATTGCGCCGCACCCGTATAAGACTGCCCATGCTGCGCGATGAACGCAGTGATGTCGTCTTAAAAGAACTACAAAGGATCGCTGAGAAATAAATTTCAACGATTTTTTCTACTCACAGCCCATCTGCTTTGCTTTCCACTCCAGCCATCCACAATAAACCTCTTTTTTTTCACACAGGCAGCCAACTCTATCGAGGGTGGGGCGCCTGGTGAGTAAACCCGATAGCTCAGTGCTGTCCAAGCGTCCCCCAACGACGCACACGGCGCTCCAGCGAACCGAAGGCCCAGCCTCCGAACCACAGCATTAACAACATAAAGACCGTCAGCAAAACCAGTTCCCAACGCAATGGCAGGATGGTTGGAATTTTGAGCAAAATTCCACGGACCGCATCCAAGCCGTAAGTAAGTGGCAAGGCCAAAGCCACCGGGAGCAGCCATTTTGGCAGGGCATTGACCGGGAAATTTGAGCCCGAAAAGATCTGTACCAGAAAACTGCTGACATCCACCATGGTATTCGCCTCGCGCATTACCAGAACCAGGGCTGCAAAAGCAAACCCAAAACCATACAATCCGACCATCATGGGAATGATTGGAATAAATGCTTCCCACACATCTCCGCTAACACGAAAACCAAATAGCAAAGCAGCCACCAACAGCATCAGACTGGAAGTCACGGCGGTCACACTGATGTTGGTAATCGAATGGCCCACCAGGATCAGCAAGCGTGGGATGGGAGTCAACCAGTTCGATTCCATCACACCTGAATCCATATCTTCCTTCAGCGAATAGCCCATTCCCCAAAAAACTGAATTAATAAAGTTCGTCAGGATCGTGCCGATCAAAATAAAGGACATGAAGTCCGTTGTTCCGCTAAACCGCGCGAAACCCTGCGCCTGTCCGTTTACGCTGAATGCCTGGCCCAAAAAATACACTGGCGTCAACCAGATAATCGGCTGGAAAATGGATGAAATGGCATTGAGAGGATATCGCCAATATTGTTTCCAATCTTTGGCAGCAATCGCAAACAGGGCCCGCAAATGAGATCTTCGGTCAGGGCGGGAAAGAAGTAAATCTTGATCCATGTTTTCACCTTCCTAATATTGACCAATTGCACCGGTCTGGCGCGCCCGGCGTTCCATCCAGTTAAACAAGGCATAGCCGGCTGCCAACCAAAAGATACCAAAGAATAACAGAGCTTTCAGATCCGGCCAGATTGCACCCAAACCACCTGCGGCGAGAGCCGCAGAACGAACAGCATGGATAATATACGTCTGCGGAAGCCAGTAAGCCACCACCTGCATCCAGGCTGGCAGCAATGTCACCGGGTAAGTGATGCCGCAAAAGACCATCACCAGACCCCGTACAAGGAATACGAAAGCATTGGCTTCTTTGGCTGTTATAACCACGCTGGCAAATGCAAACCCCAATCCATAGATGGACGGGATCGCCGCAAGAATCACTGCCAGGGTCAGCCAGAGACTGCCCCCAAAGCGAACTCCAAAGAAGAGCGTATATTCCAAACCCGAAATGACCAGCATCATCAACATGGAAACTAGCTGCGGAATACTACTGCCCAAAAGATAAGAAAATCTCCAGGTTGGCGAAAGCCAGTTTGATTCAAGTGTGCCACGCATTTGTTCGTTGCGCAGGGTATAACCCACATTCCACAACACCACGTTTTGCCACATCCAGATCATCGTACCGACAGCGATATAGCCAATATAGTCCGAGATCCCTGTCGTGGATTGAAATTGGACCAGGCCACTCCCATCCGGACCAGAAAGCGCGCGCGCAGTCAGAAGATAAGCCATCGGAAAGATGAGCGGCCAGATAAAGAGTGAAACGATCCAGCTCGGGTAACGCGTAAAGATCATCCATTCGCGGATGACGATCGCCCAAAAAGCGCGCACTTCAGCCCCAATACCTGGCAGAGCCAGGGAACGAGGCGGGTCTTTTATTTCAGATTCCATGGTTGGTTCCTCAATCACGTAGGGCCTTACCAGTTAAATTTATAAACACATCTTCCAGGGTTGGGCGGACGATATTCATATTCAATAAGCGCGTGCCATTATGGTTGACTGTCTCAACCACCCCAGATAGAATTCCGCGCGAATTGGCCGATTGCAGATTGATCTCCCACAATCCAACACCTTCCAGCTTGTGAACAGACATATTATCGACACCAGTCAGGGCACGCAACTGTTCACCGATTTCTTCATACCAACCCGAAATTTCCAGGCGCACAATTTCGTTCTGATCGATACGTTTCTTCAGCTGATCCGGGGTATCCAACGCAATGATCTTACCCGCATCGATAATCCCGATCCGATCTGATAGTTGGTCGGCTTCCTCCATGTAGTGTGTCGTCAACAGAATGGTATGACCATCCCGCTTAAGCTCCAGGATCAGTTCCCGTAAATTGCGCGCTGCCTGTGGGTCAAGGCCAAGGGTAGGCTCATCCAGGAGCAGGATGGGCGGACGGGCAAGCAGCGCCTTGCTGATTGCCACTCGCTGGCGCATGCCGGTCGAGTATTTTTCAACCAGCTCGTTGGCGCGTTCTTTAAGCTCCATGCGCTCAATCAATTGATCCACCCGCTTGCGGGCAACCATTGGTGGAATATGGTTCAAGGCCGCAAAGTATTCAAGATTCTCGCGCCCGGTAAGTTTCCAGTAAATCGAACGTTCTCCAGCTAAGAGAGTGCCCAGGCTGCGCCGCACAGCGTTGGCTTGTTTGACAATATCGAAACCGTCTACCCGTGCGGTTCCACTGGTCGGTTCAAGCAGCGTGCATAACATTCGAATGGTTGTGGATTTTCCGGCGCCATTGGGGCCCAGCAAACCAAAAATTTCGCCACGCTCGATTTGCAAACTAACTCCGTCAACCGCTGTAAAGGTCGGTTTGGGTTCACGCCGGCCAAACGGCCAGAATTTTTTCTTTTCGCCTTTTTCGGCCGTAACTCGTTGCGGGAATTTCTTAACAAGGTTTTCAGCTTCCACTGCCCAATCAGACATTAGCTTTCTCCAGATCATTTTTATATATTTAAAGTAAATTTAAGTATTATTTATTATTTTATTGTTATTATTTATTTTTGTCAATAATAAATAAATATTTCAAATAGTATTATGAATATTTTGCTAACGACCCTGTGCGCCGGCGTGAAAATTGGCCCAAACCCAGCATACTGCAGTTGCCTTTTCTGCACCTATCCACTCGTTATCAAACTCCTATTCATTACCTGCATGCCGGCGGTTTCGCACAGCGCAACCAGCCCAGCGGCTGATCAATCTGTCATTTATGGTAAGATTATTTAAAAATGTTTGGGTTTACCTGCATTTTCCATAGCTCCATCATCCCCATCATAGAATACTAGGCTGGCTGCCTGACAAACCATGAACATTGACCTTTCCATCAACACCGATCTCGTCAAAGACCTGTTAGCCCGCTTCATCCATTCAGAGATCACCCGAACCGGCCTTAAACGCGCTGTGTTGGGCATGTCCGGTGGTATCGATTCTGCTCTGGTGGCTTACCTGGCGGTCGCGGCACTGGGGGCGGAAAACGTGCTGGGGGTTCGCATGCCATATAAGAGTTCATCGCAAGATTCGCTCGATCACGCACAACTGGTCATCGATGATTTAAAAATGCCCACATTGACGATCCCGATCACCGAGATGGCTGATGGTTTGATTGATAAATTTCCTGATATGTCCAACATGCGTAAGGGCAATATCATGGCTCGCAGCCGGATGGTGACACTTTACGATCAATCCGAAGCATTCAAGGGACTTGTCATTGGCACAGGTAACAAGACTGAAATTCTATTAGGGTATTCCACCCTGTATGGAGACTCAGCCCATGCCATCAATCCAATCGGAGATCTATATAAGAACCAGGTCCGGCAGCTCTCACGCGCTGTCGGTGTGCCGGCTGCAATCATCGACAAGGCTCCCTCGGCAGATCTATGGGCCGGACAAACCGATGAGCAAGAATTGGGCTTTACCTATGAGCAGGCTGACCGCCTGTTGTTCCTGCTTGTAGACCAACGCTATAACCCGGACGAGTGCATTGAAGCTGGTTTCGATCCAAAATTCGTGGAAACAGTGATCAACCGCATCCGCCGAAACCATTTCAAAAGGGTCATGCCGCCAGTCGCCAAGATCAGTTCAAGAACGGCTGGCTACGATTTTTTATACATACGCGATTGGGGCACTTGATATATTTTTCAATGACTTCTGATTAAATTGAACACTGGCTGCCCACCTTTTTTTAATAAAATCCATAAAATACACCGAACTGGATATTGATTTTCATGCTATTTAGAATTCCCCCCGCTCTAAAAAACCGGCGCTTTTTTATGCTCTGGGCCGGACTGTTAATTTCGATCGCCGGCTCCCAGATGCAGCTGGCCGCCATCCACTGGCACATCCGCAGCCTGACTGGTACACCAGACCCACTCGCCTTGGGTGGGATAGGCCTGGCGCGAATTTTGCCAGTGATCGTCTTCTCGCTTTTTGGCGGCACCTTTGCCGATACCTATAACCGCCGCACGATTATATTCATCACCCAGAGCCTGATGGCCCTGACAGCCGCCGGACTGGCACTGTTGACTTTCACAGGGCAGATTCAGATCTGGCATATATATGCACTGACCGCCATCCAGGCCGCCGCAATTGCGTTTGACGGCCCCGCGCGACAGGCAATTGTTCCCAACCTGGTTGATGCCCAGGATCTGCCCAGTGCGTTCAGCCTGAACTCGATTGCATTTAATTCCGGCGCCGTTATCGGTCCGGCCTTGAGCGGTATGGTCATCGCCACACTTGGGCAGGGTTACACCTATTTCTTTAATGCGGTCTCGTTCCTGGCAGTCATTTTTGCGCTGCTGGCGATCGGCGATATTCCACAAGATGTTAAAAAAGCCAGTGGCATCAGCCTGCAAGCCATGAGCGACGGGATCCGGTTTATCTTCACGCGCAAAATCATCTTCTCCACCATGATCATGGATTTTTTCGCGACCTTCTTTGCTTCAGCAAACACCATGATGCCAATCGTAGCCCGTGACATACTCCAAGTTGGCGAGGTGGGCTACGGGTTTCTGATCTCGGCCCAGGCCATTGGCTCGGTGAGTGCGGGCCTAGTTGTCTCACAGCTTCCAAACATTCGCAAACAAGGACCGGTATTTCTATCCGCGGTCGTCCTGTTTGGATTGGCAACCATTGCTTTCGGTCTCTCCAATAGCTTCTTGCTTGCCATGTTCGCCCTGGTTCTCATCGGCGCCGCAGATGCAGTCAGCACCATTATCCGCAATACAATTCGACAACTGCAAACACCAGATCATATTCGCGGACGGATGACCAGCATCAACCAGATATTCTTCCAGGGTGGCCCTCAATTAGGCGAAGTGGAATCCGGGTTGGTTGCTGCAGCCTTTGGCGTGCCCTTTGCGATCATTTCTGGAGGCATTGGAACCATTCTTGCCGCAATCCTGATCATGCTAAAATGGCCGCAACTCCGAACCTATGATGGCCCAGAACCACAACCAGCCGCCGCTCCTGCTGACTAAG
>JAPLGT010000086.1:0-60548 GCA_026390035.1 Chloroflexota bacterium | reverse complement strand
TTTTCTCTAAAAGAGGTGCAATGTTCTGTAAAAGTGCTAAAATCTCTGTCATGGGCTTCTCGGGTAGGTTGGGTTGTCGAAGACTTCAACTTTACTCGAAAAGCCCTATTTCTTTTAACTAATTTTGGCGAAGGTATTGATATTATTGAACCATTGAGTTCTGGAGGCTGATATGCCCAGTATTTTACCGAACGATATTTCCAATATGATGATAGCCCGGCGTTTGATGATATTTTCTCAGGAAGTTGAAGCCCGTCGGAATGGAAAGCATGTTCATGAAAAAACTGCGTTGGATTATTATGAAGAAGATCAGGCTTTTATCAGTGATTCTGCTTCAGCCGCCAATAAGCAAAACCCAACCCCACAACCCCCGGTCGAAAACCTGAATATAAATCTATCTGACCTGAATAAGAATGTGCAGGAAATTATTGCTGTGCAAAAACAAGCCACTCAGCCGGTCCAGGAAGCATTCAAGCTGGAAGCCAGTCAGAGTGTTGAGGTAACGCTGGAACTGCGCTATCGCTCGAACGCACCAGTTGATGGTTTGATTGTTCACGATCAAAATTTTGCAGAGTCAGATCGTTACCTTTTCAATTTCAAAGATGGCACCACTTTTACCATTCTGGATAAATGGACCAATAAAAGTACAACTGTTTGGGGTGACCCACACGTCGATGTCGATGATGTTGATGGTGAATCAAACGGAGACTTCAAGGATCTAAAAAGTAGTGATGACTTTACTACTTTCATGTTGAAAGATGGTACTCGTCTGACCTTCAATGCCAAAGATAGTGGCATAATCGAACAGGTGGATATCTTTAAAGGGTCACAACATGTTAAAGGATTGGGCCAGGCTGCCAAAGAATTTTCAGCCGAGACCGGTTTGTTTTCGAAAAATGTGCTGGCTGATGGCAGCAGTGCTGCAAATTCAACACTGCTTGGGGATGTGGTTTATGCTGGCGGTGATGGAAATGATTGGTTTGATGCCAACGATAAACTTATTTGGGGAAAAACAACCGGCCCGGTGGTTACCCAACGGCCCCCAGCTGTTTTGGAGTTTAGTTATAGACAAACTGTGACACAGTCTATTTCCATTCAGACAATCGCCAGGACTGCTTAGAATTTATTCTCGCTTACAAGGTATTTGGGAGCTCCAGCATGCGCTGGGGCTCTTTTTTCTTGTTTGCGTGGAAATTTTGTCAAAATCAGCACATGAAGTTTGGGCAAATTGATATTTTGGCTGTTTGTTAACCTGATGTTAAACAAACCTTCCATTGTTCTTAATAGGCTTATGGGATGATTGGGTTGTAAGAATAATTCTAAAATATCAGGAGAAGAAGAAAATGCCTAAGAATTTGTTTGTTGTTTTTGCCACACTTATCGTCGCCAGCTTGCTGCTGAGCGCCTGCGGTGCCCCAGCTGCCGCTGCCGGACCTGTTACCATTATTCAGACCCAGGTCGTGGAAAAAGTTGTCGAAAAGATTGTCGAAGTTACCCCAACCCTGGATGCATCTGCTCCAACCGCTTTGCCGGATGGTTCCGTTCAGATCAACGGCGCAGGCGCTACCTTCCCTGCGCCCGTCTATGCAGATTGGGCTTACGCTTACCAGTATGTTGATCCGTCTGTGGTGGTCAACTACCAGGCGATTGGTTCTGGCGGCGGCAAGAAAGCCATCGTGGATGGCACCGTCGATTTTGCCGGTTCCGACTCACTGTTGAAGGCCGAAGAGTACACTGCCGGTAAAGATCTTCAAATGTACCCGACCCTGGCCGGCGCGGTAGTCCTGATTTACAACATCAAAATGGCCATGGCCATCCCCACCCCTGCCGCTGGTGCCAAAGCTCTGGTTTTGCCCGCTATCGTTCTTGACCGTGCCACCGTCGTCGGTATTTACAATTCAACTATCACCAAGTGGAATGACCCCGCCATCCTGGCTCTCAACCCTGCTTGGAAGGATTACTTGCCAGCTGCGGATATTGTCTCCGTACATCGCTCGGATGGCTCTGGCACCACCGAGATTTTCACAAAATCACTTACTTCTTTCAGTGCTGATTGGAAAGCTGGTGGCGCTTCCGCCATCGAATGGCCAAAGGGCAATAATGTCGGCGGCAAAGGCAATGCCGGTGTAGCTGCTTCCGTGATCAACACCCCCAATTCGATCGGTTACGTGGAACTTTCCTATGCCAAATCAAACGGTCTGGCCTTTGCTTCCATCATCAACCAGGCGGGTAAGACTGTCGTACCCAGTAATGATAGCGTTCAGGCTGCCATGGCAGAAGGCAAGTTTGATGACAAACTGACTGCAACGATTGTGGATGGTAAAAGCGACGGCGCTTACCCGATTGCTGGATACACCTACCTGATCCTGCATACCACCAGCATGACCGATTGTGTCAAGGCTCAGAAAACCCTTGAATTCTTCAAGTGGGCCATGACAGACACCACCGCTGTTGCCCGCGCTTCAGCTCTGGGTTACGCCACACTGCCCGAAGCAGTCAAGACCAGCGTCTTTGCCAAGCTGGCTGAAGTTACCTGCAACGGCGCACCAGTTCTCAAATAATCGCCAATTTCCCTTAGTCCCAGGGAGGGTCTCTCGCACGTAGCGGGGAGACCCTCCCAATCATAAAAATTACTCAACCGCAGCTGTAGTAAATCTCTCTTAATATGCACGGGACTGCATCTTGATAGAAATTTCTTATCCTGCGATGAATGCGCAAGGGAATTACCATGATCAAGAAAACAAAGACTTTTTCGCCAGGATCTGTTTCAACAGCCCTGCCCGAGTCTCAATTGCTCAGGCGTGCAAGTCAGTTTTTCCGGCATGGAGACTTGTTCTGGCAGGCGATGCTGGTCCTCGTTGCTGTTACCGTGATGCTATTAATGCTCGCCATTGGTTGGATGCTCTGGCAGACATCCAGTGATGCGCGCGCAACCTTTGGCTGGAATTTTTTTATGCCGACTGCAGATGCGAGTTGGGATCCAGTTAATGACCAATTTCAGGCCTGGCCATTCATTTATGGCACCTTGCTGACTTCACTTGTAGCCATCCTGTTGGCTGTGCCGGTCAGTTTGGGGATTGCCATTTTTTTGTCTGAAATCTGTCCTGAGTGGCTGCGCACTCCCTTAAATTGGTTGGTCGAGCTGCTGGCTGCCATTCCGAGTGTAGTCTACGGCTTATGGGGTTTGTTTATCTTTTTACCGCTTGTAGTTGCTCCGATGGGCAGCGCTTTGGCTGATTCTATTGGGCAGATTCCCTTGTTAGGCACTCTGTTTGTCGGGCCCATCCCGCTCAGCGGGGCCTCGCGCCTGGGTGCAGCTCTGATTTTGTCCGTGATGATCATTCCAACGATTGCAGCTGTCTCGCGGGATGTGCTGCTTGCCATTCCGCCATCGCAGCGCGAAGCATCCATGGCCCTTGGTTCAACGCGCTGGGAAACTATCTGGCAAGTTCTTATACCTTATGGGCTATCCGGTATATTGGGTGCTGTTATTCTTGGGCTTGGGCGTGCACTGGGCGAAACCATGGCTGTTACTATGGTAATTGGTAACAGTATCGAAGGCAGTCTCTCGGTTCTTAAGCCAGGCTATACCATGGCCAGTATTATCGCCAATGAATTTGCCGAAGCGGTTACAAAGCTCCATTCCCAGGCTCTGATTGAAGTTGGTTTTACCTTGTTTGTGATGACCCTGGTGCTGAACTTGCTGGCACGCTTTCTGGTCTGGCGCGTGGCGCGTAAAACTCCTCAGGAGGCGCGTGTATGAGCAGGTTTTCAGAGAAAATTGCGAAGGGTTATCAAGCACGCTTGCAAAACCGTAAATCAGTTAATGCCTTGATGATTGGTTTGACTGGCTTTGCAACCCTGTTGGCGCTTGTGCCCTTGTTCTGGATTGTGGGTTACGTCATTTACATGGGTGCGCCGAGCCTGAATATTGAATTTTTTACTCAGCTTCCGCGACCAGTAGGCATGGCAGGTGGTGGTGTTCTACATGCCATCCAGGGCACGCTGATTGTCACCATTTTGGCAGCCTTGTTTGCTCTGCCCCCGGGCGTATTGGCTGCTTTTTATGCTTCACGTTATCCTAATACACCGCTCGGGATCGCCCTGCGCTTTAGCACCGACGTGCTATCAGGTGTGCCATCCATTGTTATTGGTCTGTTTGTTTACGCTCTGATGGTTAAGCCGATGGGGCATTACTCCGGCTTGGCGGGAGGCGTGGCTTTGGCCATCCTGATGCTGCCTACCATTATTCGTACCACCGAGGAAATGCTTAAGCTTGTGCCACACACGTTGCGCGAAGGTTCCCTTGCTCTTGGCGCAGCCGAGTGGAAAACATCTTTTAGCGTGCTTTTTCCGGCAGCATTTAGCGGAATTGTGACAGGTTTTTTATTGGCACTCGCACGCGCCATGGGAGAGACCGCGCCTTTGCTTTTTACTGCTCTGGGCAATGAACGCTACAATGTCAGCCAAATTGTTACGAGTGGCGTACAGGGAAAGCAGGGCTTTCTCAGGATCATGGAGCGAGTTATTGACCAACCCCTGGATTCTCTACCGCTAACGCTCTGGAAATATGCTTCCCAACCATATCCCGAACGTGTCTCCCAGTCTTGGGGCGTGGCGCTGGTGTTGATGATTTTTGTCTTACTCTTGAATATTATTGCTCGCCTATGGATTGCCAGCCGGGCGAAGAAGTTGCGAGGTTAGTCATGGCGCTTAATATTGCTCCACTTTCTCATTCCGAGACCAACGTAAGCTTGGGGATCAAGGTCGAAGTAAAAAATCTGTCGGTATATTACGGGAAATTCCGCGCACTCACAGAAATTAATCTTTCTGTCTATGCCAATAAGATCACAGCTATTATCGGACCTTCAGGTTGTGGTAAATCAACCCTTTTGCGCTCATTCAATCGCATGAATGACTTGACCCCGCATACTCGAATTGAAGGCGATATTCTACTGGATGGCAGCAGCATTCTGTCCAAGGGTGTTGATGTTGTCGATGTGCGCCGCCGGGTAGGAATGGTTTTTCAACGCCCCAATCCATTTCCAAAATCCATCCATGACAATGTTGCCTACGGGCCGCGTCTGTATGGTATCCGTGCGAAGAACGATCTTGACCAAATCGTTGAAAAGAGCTTGCGGCAAGCTGCACTTTGGGATGAAGTGAAAGATAAGCTCCATCAATCTGGGGCTGCCCTTTCTGGTGGGCAGCAACAACGGTTGTGCATTGCCCGTGCGCTGGCAGTTGAACCGGAGATAATCCTGATGGATGAACCTGCATCAGCTCTTGATCCGATATCCACTTTGAAGATTGAAGAATTGATGCATGATATCGTCAAGGATTACACCATTATCATCGTCACTCATAATATGCAGCAAGCTGCTCGCGTTTCAGATTACACTGCCATGATGATGATTGACGATCATCGTTCGGGTTGTATGATCGAGTTCGATAATACGCAGCGTATTTTTACAAATCCAAAAGAGAAACGTACTGAAGATTATGTAACTGGGCGCTTTGGGTAAAAGGAAAACTTAAATGAAACCAAAATTTCTCTTTCTTTGCACAGGAAACTCTGCCCGCAGTCAAATTGGTGAAGCCTTATTACGGGCATACGCAGGTGACCACTTTGATGTGTTTAGTGCCGGATTAACACCAAAGGCCGAAATCCATCCACTTGCGCGCCAGGTGATGCGTGAAATTGGCTTGACGATGGATGGACAAGCTCCTAAAAATGTGAGTGATTATTTGGGGAAGCTCGTTTTTGCATATACTGTGACAGTTTGTGGCAATGCTGAAGAGCAGTGCCCGCGTGTTTTCCTGAATATGGGTAAGCACATGTACTGGCCATTTGAAGATCCGGCGACTCTGACTGGTACCGAAAATGAAGTTTTACCCAAGGTGCGTGCCATTCGCGATCAGATGTCAGAGAAAATCCAGACCTGGTTGCGCGAACAGGGTCTTGAGCCTGCCATGCTTCACAAAACTGCCTAACCAGAACTTATAAACCGCTATTAACGATCAGGGCGATACTCTTCGCCACGCTCATAATTGGAGAATGATATGGCTCGGACAACTTTTGAACACGAAATTCAAGAACTAAAAGATGAAATTCTAATCCTGGGCAGTCTGGTGGAGCAGGCGTTGCTTGATGCAGTTGACGCACTGAAAAAGCGTGATATCGACTGGTCACATAGAGTGATCAGAGGAGATGCGCAGATCAATGAGATGCGTTTCTCTCTCGAAAACCGTGTCATGGTACTGATTGCCACCCAACAGCCGATGGCTCGTGACCTGCGTGTAATTGCTTCTATTTTGGAAGTGATCAGTGAGCTTGAGCGTATGGGTGATTATGCCAAGGGTATCGGTGTCATCAATGTCCGAATGGGTGATCAGTTACTTCTGAAACCGCTAATTGACATCCCCCTCATGGCAGATAAAGCGACCAGTATGCTGCATCGCTCCCTGGCTGCTTTTGTCAATGAAGATGCCGAAGCTGCGAGTCTTATACCTTTGGAAGATGATGAGGTTGATCAGCTTTACAACCAGGTCTATCACGAATTGATGACTTATATCATTGCTGACCCCAAGAGTATTGAACGTGCCAACTGGCTTTTATGGGCTGCACACAATCTTGAACGTTTTGCTGACCGTGTTACCAATATTTGCGAAAGAACCGTTTTTGTAGTGACTGGTGAATATCGCGAGACTCAGGGTGGTCAGGCTTGAGACCCAGCCCGGCTATGCTTCTGCGCACATTATAATTTTCTTAGATTTCTGGCAAAAGGAGTAGCGGGGCTTCTTTTTGCGATACAATAAATCGGATAGATAATACAGTACTATCGGGGAGCCCGTTGCAGGGCTGAGAGGAGGGCATTGCCCTCGACCCGCATCACCTGATCCGGTCAATACCGGCGGAGGGAATTGTCGGCTAACAAACAACCTCCTGCTGCGGAGGTTGTTTTATTATGCCGAGAGCATTGATTTTTGCCAACGGCGACTTTATTCACCCGGATCTTATCCGGTCGATGATTAGGTCTGACGATGTGGTGATTGCTGCTGATGGTGGTGCCCGGCATGCTCTTACTGCCGGGGTCGTTCCATCTGTTATTATTGGCGATATGGATTCATTGACGGATGCTGAACTACGTGATTTTAGCAATTTGCATGTCAGTTTGCTGCGCTTCCCGCCCGAAAAAGATGAAACCGATCTGGAATTGGCTCTTTTGTATGCTCTGAACGCCGGATATAAGCCTGTAATAATTTTTGGCGCTTTTGGTGGGCGGCTTGACCAGATTCTAGGGAATATAGCCATGCTTTCGAACCCGGATGTGAGCCAGGTGGACGTGCGCCTCGAAGATGGTCTTACCGAAGCTTTTTTTGTTACAGGCAAGGCCGAGATTCAGGGTGCTCCCGGTGACACTGTCTCGTTTATTCCCTGGGGTAACCCGGTTGAGGGTGTCAGCACAAATGGTTTGTTGTATCCACTGAATCAGGAAACACTCCTTCCCCATCGTACTCGCAGCATTAGCAACCAGATGCTAGCCCGTTCGGCCAGTATTAATCTGAGTAGTGGTTTGCTGCTGTGTATTCATATTCGCACTCCGCAATAACATGCGGGGCGTCCCAAAGAATTGATTATCAAAGAGGTAATAATGAAACGATTTCTCTTAACTTTTGCGCTTATTAGTCTTTTTTTGGTATCCTGTGGTTCTGTGACTACAGTTGATGACAGTCAGGCGACTGCTCTACCAACTGACATGCCCCCAACGCCGTTTGCACCTGCTGTGTCGGCCGGCGAATTGCGTACGTTGACGGTAATGACTCACGACTCTTTCTCTGCCAGTGAAGGAGTTATCCAGGAGTTTGAGCAGGCCAACAATGTCAAAATCACATTTCTAAAATCAGGCGATGCTGGAGCGGCCCTGAGCAAAGCCATTATCTCGAAGGATGCGCCTCTTGCAGATGTCTTCTATGGTGTTGATAACACCTTTCTCTCGCGTGCCATCGATGCGAGTATCTTCGAATCTTATCCGTCTCCAATGCTTGATCTCATCCCTGATGATTTCAAGCTTGATCTTAAGAATCGCGCGCTTCCCGTGGATTATAGTGATGTGTGCATTAATTATTCAAAGGCTTTCTTTGCTAAAAATGGGCTGAATGTGCCAGCGTCACTCGATGATTTGATAAAGCCGGAATACAATGGTTTGTTTGTAGTTGAAAACCCAGCGACTTCTTCCCCCGGACTGGCTTTCCTCCTGGCCACTGTTCAAAAATATGGGGATCCCGGTTACCTTGATTATTGGAAAGCACTCAGGGCTAATGGGGTGGTGGTTGTTGATGGTTGGGAAACAGCTTATTACACCAATTTCAGTGCATCATCGGGCAGTGGCCCTCAGCCCATGGTAGTGTCCTATGCATCCAGTCCGGCTGCCGAAGTGGCTTTTTCTGCCACGCCCCTGAATGATTCTCCGACTGCTACCATCAATGCCCCGGGCACCTGTTTCCGCCAGGTGGAATTTGTCGGCATCCTGGCTGGTACCAGGAACCGGGATCTGGCTGAAAAATTTATCGATTTCATGCTCGATGTACCCTTCCAGGAAGGGATGCCGTTGACCATGTTTGTTTACCCGGTTAATAGACAGGCTGTTCTTCCCGAAGTATTCACGAAGTTCTCCCAACCTGCAAATGAGCCAGCCACCAACCCGGCAGAACTTGCTGCCAATCGTGATACCTGGATCGAAGCCTGGACTCAGGCTGTGTTGCGTTAATCTCAATTGGACGGAGCATGCCGGGATTTTGTGCAAATCTTATTCCCTGCGTGCTCCGTACTTTTCCCATCTAGCCCCGGGTATCTGCGGGGTACAAAGATCGGGCTTTCCTATTGGCTATTCACCCGTTTCGTCGTCTGCTCCCCTGGCTGGCTCCGGCTGCATTCCTGGGGTTGTTCTTTTTCTATCCTCTGTTGCGAATCATTGCTCGAGGGTTCGATTTAGCATTCTTTTCCACATCAGAACAGTTTTTTTTACGAACTCTTGCTGTTTTAGGTTTTACTTTTTATCAGGCTGCCCTTTCCACGTTTCTCACGCTGGTGCTTGGCTTGCCACTTGCGCAGCTCTTTGCACGTTTTGATTTTCCATTCAAAGCTATTTTTCGTGCGCTGACGGCCGTCCCATTTATGCTACCCACGGTAGTTGTGGCGGCGGGTTTCACGGCGTTGCTCGGGCCGCGTGGTTGGGTAAACCTTGGGCTCATGACCTTATTTCATCTCGAACAGCCTCCCGTGGTATTTGTTGGAACTCTCACGGCTGTACTGGTAGCGCATGTTTTTTATAATGCCACTATCGTGATTCGCATCGTTGGAAACGCCTGGGCCTCATTGGATGTTCGTCTAACTGATGCGGCCCGCTCATTGGGGGCATCGCCATTTCAGACTCTCATGCATGTGACACTGCCGTTGCTGAGACCTTCGATCTTTGCTGCCAGCTTGCTTGTTTTTCTTTTCGATTTCACCAGCTATGGGGTTATATTGCTATTGGGTGGCCCCAAGTTTTCCACCTTGGAAGTGGAGATCTACATCCAGGCTTTGCAGATGCTCAATTTACCAGCGGCTTCGTTACTCTCGCTTATCCAGCTGCTCTGTACGTTGGTTTTTTCTGCCATTTATGGCCGGTATATTGCAGGAGTTACCAGCGTTGTCAGGCCGCGCGCAGCCTGGTTGAATGTCCAGAAACCGCGCGCGCGCTGGCAAAAATTTTATGTGGCTGGTCTGCTTTTGTTTATGATCTTGTTTTTCTCTCTCCCCTTGCTGGCACTGCCTTTTCGTTCGATTTCCCGTCTTGAGCCTGAGCGGGCAAATCTTTCCCGATCTGCTCCCGGACTGACCCTTGATTATTACAGTGAATTGTTAATTAATCGGCGCGCGGCTTTGTTTTATGTACCGCCATTTTTGGCAGCACGCAATTCGTTGGCGTATGCGCTTTTGACGGTATGTCTCTCACTTTTGCTGGGCTTTCCAGCTGCATCAGCCCTGGCCCGTCCAGGCAAGCTGGAAAAATGGATCGACCCACTCTTAATGCTGCCGCTTGGCGCTTCATCAGTCACCTTGGGATTGGGTTATATCCTAACTTTTAACCGGCCCTTGCTCCCTGAAACCTGGCTGTTAAATACTGGTCACGCCACCTTATTGACTTCTCCATTCCTTGTGCCGCTTGTCCACACCACGATTGCGCTACCATTTGTTATTCGCAGTCTGCAGGCTGCTCTTGCTCAAATCCCGAACCGCTATCGTGAGGTTGCGGCTGTACTGGGTGCTTCGCGCTGGCAAATCTGGAAAAACGTTGATTGGCCCATTATTTCCAGGGCGGCAGTCACTGCCGGGGCTTTTGCTTTTACGGTTTCATTAGGTGAATTTGGGGCAGCTTCCATCCTCGCGAGACCAGAATACCCCACTCTGCCAACTGCAATCTATCGCTTTTTATCCCAACCAGGTGGAATGAATTATGGGCAGGCCATGGCTATGGCCACCATTCTTATGCTGGTCTGTGGTCTTGGCATTCTGGTCATCGAGCGGTTGCGTTTGCCTGGAACGAGTGAGTTTTAAGGATTCGGAATATTATGTTAGAAGTTGTAAATCTCCACAAAACGTATGGTGGCCAGCCGCTTCTGAAAGGAGTTTCCTTTTCTATTGCAGCTGGTGAGACGATTTGTTTGCTGGGAGCCTCGGGCTCTGGTAAAAGTACCATCTTACGCATTATTGCCGGGTTGGAAATCGCCGAGCGTGGTGATGTGCTCTGGCAGGGGCGCAGTCTTGCCAGTGTTTCTGCACACCAGCGCAATTTCGGGTTGATGTTTCAGGATTACGCACTTTTTCCTCACCTGGATGTCTTTGCGAATGTGGCCTTTGGTCTGCGAATGCACGGTTGGATGCAAAATAAAATCGAAACACGCGTAGCAGAAGTTATGAAGCAGACCAATCTGACTGTGCTTGCGCAACGCCGGGTAACCGAGCTTTCCGGTGGTGAGCAACAAAGAGTGGCGCTAGCCCGCGCCATTGCCACCCAGCCAGGTTTGTTGATGCTGGATGAGCCTCTCGGTGCCCTGGATAGAGCTCTGCGTGAGAGTTTGATCGAAGAGTTGCGCGGAATTTTGCATCGCAGCGGCATTCCGGCCATCTATGTTACCCACGATCAGCAAGAAGCCTTTACAATCGCGGATACGGTCATCCTTTTGCATGAAGGCCGTGTGGTGCAAGTGGGCAGCGCGCCTGAAGTCTATTCAAGACCAGCCAACGCCTGGGTGGCGTCTTTTCTTGGACTGGGCAACCTGGTTCAGGGGGTATTGCTGGATCAGGCTGTTAAAACCCCGCTTGGAGTTTTTCCTTTTCAGACAGACCGGCCGGTTGGCTCGCAAATCACCCTGCTCTTACGCCCACAAGCTGAGATAGTTGAGGCTGGCGAAACGCTGACCGGTATAGTGACTGATGTGGTCTTTAGAGGACTTGATTTTCGGGTTGAGTTGGATAGCCGCCTGTATTTTTATCTGAATAGTGCACCAAGAGTGGGCCAGGCGATTAAACTCAAGGTTTTGAAAATGGAGGTTATATGATTTCAGTGCGAAAGCGTAATGAGAAAAATCAAATAACCTGGGAGTACACTGGCGAACTATTGGAATGTTGTGCGAACTTTGTCAGGCTTGAAGCTCGTTTCAATCGAGACGACATGCCCTTTCAGGGCATAATGCTAAAACGGGACGACCGGTTTGTAGAGACTTTTTATACAGACCGTTGGTATAACATTTTCGAGATCCATGACCGCGATGATGATGCTCTTAAGGGTTGGTATTGTAATGTCGGTCGCCCGGCGGTTTGGGATGCTCCCGAAACAATTTCTTATATTGATCTGGCGCTGGATTTATGGGTTACCGCAGATGGCGTTCAGCATGTGCTTGATGAAGATGAATTTGAAAGTGTCAGTCTGGATATTCCCACGCGTAAAAGAGCGCTCCAGGCGCTGGCAGAATTGCAAAAAATATTTAAATTAAAACAGCCTGAACGATAAGTCCAGGCTGTTTTAATGATGCCACTACAAGGTGCTAAGTGACTTTATTAGCGCGCCAGTGGGTATCAGGCTGTCACCATTATTCCATAGCCAGTAGCCAATACCGCCACCGACTACACAACAACAGCACAGTACGATTAAAACTACCGCTATGATTATGCCGGTACGGTTCTTTTTCGGTTCGGCAGGCAGAGATTCAGACATTGACATAAGATTTCTCCTCCAGAAAAGTGGGTTTAAGTGTGCGCATGCGAGCGTCGCCATAGCCATAAGATTATTAAGGCTGTGAATACGATAAACAGGCAGGCAACAATGACAGGAACGACCACGGCTAAAATAGACGTGACTGTTGAAATAATATCTTCAGCGATGCTTACCGGTATATTGCCTGCTCCCCCTGTGGTGGCAGTCACTGCCGGGCGCATTAGGCCTGCTTTGGCCACGTGTACGCTGCCAGCCACAATCAGCCCACAAGCCAGCGAGAGCACTGGGCTGACTCCAGTCAGCACCTTGGCAGACGCAGCAAAAACAATTGCCCCGGCAACGGGCCGCACAAAAGTCTGGAGAAGGTCATTGAAATGATTGAAAGCGGGAATTTTATCGGCCAGAAATTCAATGATGATCAATATCCCCAGCAGGATCATGATCCATGGGTTACCCAGATTGTCATATGGCGGGTTAAGTTTGAACCAGTCGGTGTAGTGAGCGATAGCCGCGATGGTAAAAAGCGGAATATAAGCGTTCAATCCAGCGCTGGCAGAAAGTCCAAATGCGGAAAAAATACCCAATAATAGTTCCATTTTTACTATTATACCCGTTGGACTGACTTCACGGAAGTCGGGAGAGAGTACCGAAGTTGGTTGATAAACGCTAAAGTGCTTCAGGAGTTTTTTTGTAGGATAAGTCGAATAGTCTTCTTGTTGGGCCTGGATGTTGGCTCTAGACTGTGGGTACTAATATGGCCAATGCTCCCACCAGGTAGAATCGCAATCATCAAAGCCCACGGGGACTATTCTTTTTATCGTATCCAGGTAGAATGATTTTTGGGTAATGTTTTCGAACTTCATGTATCGTATGATTCGTTTTGGTATCTGGATACAGTTTGCTGCAGCCTCATATCCAGGAGGAAAATTACCGGAATAGCCATTCAGGGTTGGCATTCCAATTTCCTGGGCCAAGAGCATCGTATCAATCTCCTGAAATAAATAGAGGCTCGATTTATTGTCTGCAATAAAAAGGATTGGATTATCGGGTAGATTTTTTGGGATTCTTGCCATCATTCGGGCCAGTCGCTGCTGCGCCTCAAGTTTAGAGTGTGTGACGTGGTCAAAAAATACAGATTCTGCGATCAGCAGCCCGCTCAGCAAAAGCGGGAAAATAAGCAACCAGTTTTGTTTTTGTCGCGCACGGTGGCAGATTTCATCGATGACCCAGGCAATAAAAAGGGCTATCGGCCACATTAAGACCAGTTGGATACGCCCAACCACACGGATACTTTTTAACCCTGGCAAATGCCATAGAAACCAATATCCTGAGTGGCCATTAAAATTGAGCGTGAACAGGATGAAAGCCAACGCAGCTACCAAATTTAGCCACGCCAGAGATGCATTTTTTGATTTAGATTTAATCAGGGTGCCGACCCCGATCAGCACCAATGCAATAATGGCAATTCCTGGGAATAGCCGTTGTTCGCTATTTGCTGATCTATTTATAAAAAGGCTTTCTAAGGGATACCAGATTTGGGCGCCACCCGCGGAAAAGAAGTCTTTCCAATCTGGAAGATATACTTCTCCCCAGGATCTGAAAAATCCATAATGAATTGATGCTTGATAATAAGGCCACATCAAAAGAATAAAAAGAATGCCTGATCCTAAGAATGCTGCCGCTGTAATCATTCGTTCTGATGGCGTACTGCACAGCCAGGCCTGTTTTATTTGTTTTGGCCAGCATGCCAGCCGTTCTCGAAGAGTTGCTGCAATTAAGGAAAAAGGCAGCAGTATGCCTGTTATTAATAGTAATACGGCTAAAAATACTCCCATGTAAATGCTCAAGTAAAACTGCCAGATAATGCATATGGATAATATGCTCAGGTTACTTAGTTTGGAAGTCTGAAAAAACTGATAAAGGGCAAAGCAGGCCAGCGGGATGGCAAATCGGTATAGAAGTTGAGGATGTGTTTCTTGTGCCAGGATCGGTAGGCCAAAGGTAAAGAAAAAAGCTCCCATGCCGGTTGCCAGCGGGTTGAATTTGAGCCTGGACAATACATAACTGGCGGCAGCATAATTCAAACAGAAACCAAGCAAATACCACCATTGAAAGGATGTTTCTCTATCCAACCCGCCCCATCTAAAAAATGCGTAAATGGGCGCAGATCCCAGTAAGTTTTCGCTAAAGGTGATGGCGGATTTGAATGGATAAAAGTAACTTGCGTTCCAGTAATCATTTTCCAGCCCAGCGGCCCGGCGGAAAAAATGTTCCAATAAATAATTAACTAAACGGGTATCGCCAATATCTCCTGGGACAAATTTCCAATGTGGGCCATAGGCTTTGAGAACCACTAGCCAGATACCCAGGATAAAAATTATAAAGATAATGGCTTGATTAAGAAACTCGTTCCATTTTTTTTGAACTGTATACTCCATACCTGCTCCTGTTGCTCGAAAAATGTAAAGCTACCGATGAAGTTGCCTTGACTTGCTATGCAATTAAAGATAATTGGAAACCTTGGGCACTTTTCAAGAGTATTCCGGAAATTTTCGCGTTGAGTAGTTTGGTAAGGCTGATTTCCTGGGCTATTGCAATTGCTGCTCAGTCAGCTGTAATTGAATAATTTTTCCCGATATTCTTTTTCCCAGTTTTTTTCTTCAAGTGCTTTGGCTTAGCCCAACGGAAACCCACCCCAGGTATGCGTCAGCCACAGACGGAAAACATCGACGATAGTGATCTGCAGTAGAGTGATCGTCAGCCCAGCCAGAATTGGCAGCCAGGCGTCTCGTAAATGCATGTAAAGGTTTTCCTGGCGCATGACCATGGTCCACAGCATGCCATATACTGAGGTTAGCAGCATTAGGACGCCGCCCGCACTAATGATGGCCACGGGGTAAAGCACCCAATTCCATTCTGTCAGCACCAGTAAATCTGCCAGCAGCATAATAACGCTCAGAACCAGCAAGTCAATGGGTTTGCCCAATACCCGTTTGTTGTCCCAGTTTTTCCAGAAAGTCTGATTGAGTGAGACAAAGACGGCAACAGCCATGCCCAATCCCGTGCCTGAGCCAGTCAACAGGCGCAGGGTGTTATTCGGAGTATAGAGGTTAGGGATAAAACTCAAGCGTGAGCCATAGACTGATTTCATCAAATACAGATAAGAATTGGTTCCATCCACGGCAAATGCCAGCCCAAATAGAACCAGGATGGCGATGACCGTTTTGGGAGGAGTGCCTGCGCTGCGTTGGTAGCGTAGGCTTAGAAAAGCAATCCCAATAACAGCTCCCAGGTACATCCCTGAGCAGCGTGCGCACAGCGGTAGCTGCCGGCTGTCTACATGAAAAGAACGGGCATCCAGCCGGTGGCAGACTGCGTAGCCAATAGCATCAGCTTTGCTCAATATTCCCGGAGGGGCGATATATAGAAAACCCGCTACAATGGCGCAGGCAGCCAGCGGGACCAGCCAATTTGATAATTTTTGGGCAGCGAGTAGTATTCGGTTTTGCATTGGTTGATTATATGGACAAGCCGTAAGGAAGGCAAGTAACCATGTGATGATTTTGGAGTATCATAATAATTAGGGTTTCCTGTTGCTTGGCTTTTTATTTCTGATAGGTAACGATCTAGTTCGAGTTTCGGCTGATCTGGTAAGGAGGTCTACTTTGAAACGTATTGGAGTGCTCACAGGTGGTGGTGATGCGCCGGGGTTGAATGCAGTTATCCGCGCGGTGGTGAAAACTGCCATCAATGACTATGGTTGCCACGTACTTGGCATAAAGAATGGCTATGATGGTTTTCTGATGCCCGGCGGTGTTAGCCCGCTTTCATCGGCAGATGTGCGTGGTATTTTGCCTCGTGGTGGCACAATTTTGGGAACTGCCAACCGTGGCAATCCATTCGCCCGCAAGGTCATCAAGGACGGCAAGGAAGAGATCATCGATGTTACCAATGAAATGGTTCAGGCTATCAAGGATCAAAAACTGGATGCACTGATCGTTATCGGGGGTGATGGCACATTGCGCATCGCACATGATCTTTTTGCACGTGGAATTCCCGTTGTGGGTGTGCCTAAGACCATCGATAACGATATTCACGGTACCGAAATTTCATTTGGTTTTGATACAGCGCTAAATATTGCTACTGAAGCCATCGACCGTCTTCACACCACGGCTGAATCTCATCAGCGTGCCATGATCATCGAATTGATGGGCCGGGATGCCGGCTTTATTACTCTTCATTCTGGTGTAGCTGGTGGTGCGGATGTTATTTTGATCCCGGAAATTCCATTTACCTGGGAGGCTGTTGCTAAAAAGGTGTTGGATCGAAAAGCGCGTGGTAGCTCCTTTAGTATTTTGGCGGTATCCGAGGGCGCAAAACCGGTCGATGGAACAGTTATGTACAACCGTCCCGGTGATCAGATGTTTGTGCCCCGCCTGGGTGGCATTGGCCAAAAGCTTGGCGAATTTTTGGAAGCAAATGGTATCGAGACACGTGTCACCGTGCTGGGGCATGTCCAGCGTGGCGGCACACCCTCGGCTTTCGATCGTTGGTTAGCCACACGTTACGGTTCAGCCGCTGTTCGCGTAGCGGCACAGCGTCATTTTGACCGTATGGTTACGCTAATGAATGGTCACATTACAGATATGCCTCTCATGGATGCTATCGCCATCCCTAAACGGGTCGATCCAAACGGTGATGCGGTTATGACCGCGCGCGGTATAGGCATTTCTTTCGGCGATGATTAAAATGAGAATGCCGCCCTTGCGGACGGCATTCGGTTTGGCGCAGTGGCTTCCTTAACGGAGACCCAGGAGGGATGCCACTGCGCCGCGTTGGATACTACTGAAACTGTCCATGCGAGACATCACCTCCTTCTATCATAAGGATAGCTAAAAAAAGATGAGCTGTAATGATGTAGAAAGTATTACATAATCTTATTCGGATGTCAATAGTGGGATTAACAAACTTACAATTTTCTTAACTTTAGTGTTTGAGCTTGATATGCATACCGGTTTAGAAGTTGCTTTCTGGCAGCCAATGGATAAATAATCCCCATTCCCCTATAAATTTGAAGACATTTTTCAAACCTGATACCATCAAAAGCTATCTGAGAGATTCTGCCAGTTGGGTCTGATTATCCTATAATGAACTTATATCGGAGGCTTTTATGCAAAAAAAACCTGTTCGTCTGTGGATTACGGTCCTGTTTCTGGGCTGGTTCTTCGATTTTCTCTTCTTCAAGCATACTCCTGGTCTTTCCTTCGCGATTTATGCCTTTAGTACACTGACGGCTGGTTTTCTTCTGCTCTGGTTTGATGGTATCCGGCCAGCGAAGACAACCTTGTTGCTCGTCCCGTTTATTCTATTCTTTGGCATCATGACCTTTGTGCGGACGGAGCCGCTCAGTGCCCTCCTGGCTCATGCCTTCACGCTTTTTTTGATGGCTGGGTTTTCTGTCACTTATCGTGGTGGTCAGTGGTTACGTTACAGCCTGGCGGATTACTTTTCCAGTGGGTTTAAGCTCTTTACCAGTCTCGTTTCAAGATCTCTGACTTTTGCGATTGCTCAGCGTAATTCACAAAGCGAGAATGGCTCCGCCCAGAAACCTGCCAGCAGGTTCTGGCCGATTTTTCGTGGGCTTGTTCTCGCGGTTCCGGTTGTCGCTTTTTTCGCAGCTTTGCTTGCGTCTGCTGATTTGATCTTCGCCCAGAGGCTGAGCGAGCTTACAGCTCTATTCCGACTGGAAAATTTACCCGAATATATTTTTCGTTTTACTTACATCCTGATATTTGCTTATGCGCTGGCTGGGGTTTATTTGCATGCTGCCCAGCGCTCCATGGATGAACAACTACTTGGTATTGAAAAACCGCTGATACCTGCTTTTTTCGGTTTTACCGAAGCTAGCATTGTTCTGGGCAGTGTCGTAGCTTTATTTATTGCCTTCGTCCTGATTCAGTTTCAGTATTTTTTTGGTGGACAGGTTAATATAAATTTGAGCGGGTACACCTATGCCGATTATGCACGCAAAGGTTTTGGCGAGCTTGTCACAGTTGCCTTTTTTGCCCTGCTGCTCTTTTTAGGTTTGACCAGCATAACCCGGCGTGAAACCCCTGTCCAGAAAAAGATTTTTTCTGGTTTAGGTCTGGGTCTGCTTGGGCTGGTGGCTGTCATGCTAATCTCTGCCTACCAGCGTCTCGTGCTTTACGAAACTGCTTATGGCTTTACCCGTTTGCGTACTTATACCCATGTTTTCATGGTCTGGGTTGCCGTTCTACTGGCTGTCGTGGTCTTGCTTGACTTGCTGCAGCGCCAGCGTGGTTTTGCCCTGGCTGCTTTGCTGGCTTCGCTGGGTTTTGCCATCTCGCTGAATCTGCTCAACGTCGATGCTTTTATCTTTCAGCGCAATCTAGCCCGCTTCGAACAGGGGCAAGCCCTGGATGTTGGCTATCTGGCATCTCTTTCCACCGATGCTATTCCAGCCATGGTGAATGCCTATGAAATGCCCGGGGTAAAAGTTGATACACGCGATCGCCTTGGTGCTTTGATAGCCTGCATGCAATTCAACCTCAGATCCAATTCGTCTGATCAATCCTGGCAGGCTTTCCACATTTCCAGAGATTTGGCAGACAATTCTTTACAACGTGTCGCCATACCTCTCGCAGCCTATCGTATCGACTCATCCGCCTGGCCCATTATTGTTAGCACCCCGCTTGCAGAAAAATACGAATGTTCCAGCGATGTGATTGATTAGATCGACCGCCCGGCAATCAGCGGATTGGTGAAATATCATCACTACAGCTCGATCGCGGTCATATCGGTTAATAAATTTCGGATGTTAAAAAGCTGTGCGCAGATCCTTATGCTGTGTACAGCTTTTGATTTTGTCGAGTTCTGCAAGCTGAGAAAACAAAATATTTTTCTGCATCAAAACTGGCAGGTTGAATTGCGTAGTTTCCCAAACACAAAAATATTTCCATGGTTGTTTTTGTTGTGTAGTTTGAGAGTTTTTACGAGCCTGGAACGCCCCGAAAAATTTGCTATTAACTGCGAAATCAGAAGTTACGGACTGCGTATGGTTTTACATAACCAAAGGTCTTTTTACCAAAAGGCCCAAACTGCTGGCCCAAAAAGCACACAATATTGTCTGGAATTCAATATAATAATAAAAACCGTTAAGATCAGGGGTAAGAATGACAAATTTTGAATATAAATTCAAACTTTTGCTAAATGCCATCTTGCTTGACTGGCGTTCGCGGCAAGGATTTATGAGACTGCTTTCTCTGGGCCGTTTGTTAGTTTGGGGAGCTATTGGGATTCGCTTTTTTTTAATCGAAAAGGAGCCGGCGCCTGTAAATGTTGTGATTGTATGGGCGATCTATTTCTTCTTTAGTTTTTGGATCTCATTCGCAGTCTTTTTTTATCCCCATTTCCGTCGTTTTGGGATAATGAGCATCCACGTATTTAGCATCATTTTGGATGTTGCGATCCTGAATTTTTTTATCTTTCAGTCAGTAAATCCAAATTCTGATTTGTTTCTGCTGCTGTTACTACCTCTCGTCACGATCTCGCATTATTTTCATCGTAAGCTGGCTGTCGTTCTCAGTATCGCAGTAATTACCAGCTATTTTATTACCATCCATTCTTTTACACTGATTGCTGAAAACAATTACCCACTTTCTTTGGCGCTTAAGGTTCTTATAACACGAACATTTTTCCTCCTCGGAGCAACCTGGGTCTTCCGAATTCAAAGCAATGTTCCCAATATTGATGACAGAAAGATCACATCACCCACAAGAGTAAAAACTCAAATCGAGTCCCGCCTAAAAAACTTTAATCAGGCTGTCGCATACGATACGATCTCGGTTATGCTAATGTATCGAGATAATTTGCATATTATTGCCTGCCATGGTTTCGACAATCCACAAGATATCAATAAACTTGAATTTCCTGTGAATGATCCTCGTTATCCAAATTCTCAGGTGATTAAATCCAAATTTCAGCTGATTGCAGACCCAAGTATGTACCCATCATTCAAGGATGAAAGTTATTCGGCTTCGCATGTGCGCTCCTGGTTGGGAGTGCCTCTCATCTCTCTTGCCACTGGTGAATGTTTTGGAATGATCGGTATTGATTCCGCGCAGGAAAATGCTTTTACAAGTTGGGATGCCAGAAAAGCCGGTTGGTTCGCGGCCTCGTTAAGTAATTTTCTCATGGAAGCTCAATTAGGGCCTGCCGCTTTGACCCAATCGACCAAAAGAGAAAACCTGGTATCGCTGCTCGAGAAGTGGTCTTCGCTGCTTTCACATGATTCTGCCGCTTGGGAAGATGATATACAGGCAGCCCATGCTCTGGCCAAATTCGGAAAAGACCTTTTCCAAGTCGAAGACTGCTCGATTTATTTTTTACGCCAGAAAGTGGATAAATATAATAACAAGGAACGGGTTTTGCATCTGATCGCATCAAGCGCCGTACCCGGTTATTTTTTTGGACGTCATGAAATCAGAGTAACTGGTAAACCCGGAGATGGTCTGACAGGCAGAGCGGTCAACAATAATCGTACTATAAATCTGGGTGCAAAAGAAATAAAAAATTCTCCTTATCTGACGGGTTTTACTGGTCATCTTGATTTTCTGTTTTCAAAACGTTCCAGGCAGATCATAATTACCCCATTCCGCGATTCAAATAAACGTCCTCAAGGCGCCATTAAGTTAGAAAACAGGATGGGACAATCCACTGAGACAAGATTTTCGCCATCAGAAGAGCATATATTTGCTGTTTTTGTTGCCATGGCAGGTTTGATTATTGAGAATATTAGGCAGAAGAATTTTAATAATCGCCAAATGCAAAGCATCCACAACTTGCGAGGCATCATGCATCCAGCTGGGATCAAACCTCTCGATGACATGTTAGCCGAGGCCGGTGTTGATGGCAAAATTCTGGTCAGCCAAAACAACCTGCTGCACATCCGTGAAATGGTCAATTATTCTAAAAGCGTCCTGGATGGCTTTCTGGCAGTATCAACTGGCAAATTTACATTGGAAAATGAAGGTTTACTACCCGCTATTCAAAATTATATCGACACTCTCAGCAACAGTATACCTACTTTTAAATCAGTTTGCGATTTAATCCATTGCGAGAGCGATCCGAATACTCGTGACGAACTTCCCCACCGCATCAGGATAGCTTATTTTAATATTGCCAGAGAAGCGATCATCAATATTGTGCGCCATTCTGGAATTGAACAGATCGAAAATGGGTATGCCCGGCTCCGATTTTACAAAGAAAAGGATACTTTTCATTTGACTATTGAAGATAATGGTAAAGGTTTTGTTCTGAAAAACGTCAATAAGGGGAGACACAGCTTTGGTTTGGAGGATATGTACTTCCAGAAAGACAGCATTCTACAGATTTGCAAAGAAGCCAAGCTGGAGATAAATTCCCAGGTTGGTTATGGTACCCTTATTCATCTGACTGCCACACATAAAGGAGAATTCTAGAATGCTTCCGCAGACCTACCGTACATTTATCTTGGATGATCGATATTTCGATCAGGAAGCAATTAAAGCAATTCTGAATAAAATTCCTGAAATCCAAATTGTAGGGATCAGGGCCACTGTCAGTGAAAGCCTTGAGATTTGCCAGCAAAAAAAACCCGATCTGATTATCGTTGACGGCCAGCTTTATGGGGACAATAACCTGAGCCCTAATTTTGTTAATAAAATCCGAAAGATACTGCCGCAAACTTGTATTCTTGGAATGACAAGATATCCGGAGTGTCGAGAATTACTAAAAAGAGCCGGATGTGATTTTGTCGTCGATAAGAATTTTATTGAAAATCAAGACAGCGCCTTGAAGTTTATAAAAGAATCGGTATTATCAAGGACTGAAAATTTCACCCATATTACTGTTCCTAAATTGACCGAAAATGAAGATAAAGTCCTCCGGCTCATTTGCGATGGGTTGACCGAAGACCAGATTGCTGAAAAGCTTGGCTTCCCAACGCGTAAATCCATTCGGAATATAAAGAACACACTTTTTAGCAAATTCAATGCCTTGAATGTTGGTAACCTCGTGCATTTGGCGCATTTGAGCGGCTACCTCCAGTCGGGTAATTCGTAATCTGTAGACTGATCCCATCCAAAAGGCCCTGTCTTAGGGCCTTTTGTCGTTTCAAAAGGCAGGTGTTTATTTGCGGAAAATGGTTTAATAAGATTGAAGAAGAAGCCTGCAACGCACACCATGATCAGCGATCCTACGGAAAGGAGTTCACCATGATCAGCCTCACCCCAGAAGCCGTACTAATCATCGTCCTGGTAACTTTCATTATCGGAATGATCACAGGAATTTCGCTCTCCCGGCCAATGTTGCGCTGAAATGTTCAATAATTATGCATCAGACACCCAGGAGAATTCTTAACTAGAATTTACCCATGGCAAGCGCGCCACCTGCACGCCAAACCTTGGCCGTTCGTTCGCTTGCGTGACGGCATGCCGGAGAACCTGAAAACGGTCATAAAATCACTGGGTTTCACTGAGATAGTTGTTTGGGACGAGAGAACATCGTCCCAAACAACTACAAAAACAACCTGTTCGAATATGTTTTACTAGAAATCTACCTAATCATTATCGATATTAACGATGAATGAGCATCTTTTTTCCGTGGTAGGGATGGCGTGAATGTTACTGGTGAGAGGGGAAATGGAATAAAGGGCACGGTGGGGGCGTGCCCTTTAGATCAGTCTGATTGTTGAGCCGCTAGCTTTGGAAAGTACATAGCTCGCGAACGATTGAGAATATGCTTGTTTCAGCGCTATTTTTTGTGGGGGAAATTTCGGCATTTAGCTGCCAAAGTGCAATCCGCACCCAGGGTGTGCTTTTATTCAGGTTTAGAAAAACTGCAATCCCCACAACCTTGAATACAATCCATTCTGTCTGAGCAGCCCAGCGTGTGTACCACGTTCAACGATGTGACTTTTATCCAGCACCAGTATTTCGTCCATCTTTTCCAGCCCTACGAGCCGGTGCGTAATCCACAGCACTGATTTGCCACCAGGCACACGTTGTAAGGTTTCCACCAGGCGCCTTTCGGTGGAGACGTCCAGGTTGGCAGTGGGCTCATCGAAAATGAAAAGTGGCGCATCCTTTAATAGCGCGCGCGCGATTGCCACACGCTGTCGTTCTCCACCTGAGAATTGCACCCCGCGTTCGCCCACCAGCGTTTCATATCCTTTGGGCAGGCTGCTAATAAAATCATGTAGTTCTGCTTGTTTACAGGCAGCTTCTATTTCTATATCGCTAGCCCACGGACGTGCCAACCGCAGATTCTCTTTCAGACTGGAGTTGAATAGATATGTCCCCTGGCTTACCAGGCTGAACATCCGGCGCGCGTCTACCGGGGTATAGCACCGGATATCTTGTCCGGCAAGTGTGATCTCGCCTGTGTTGAACTCCCAGAACCGCATTAACAAGTTGACAATTGTGGATTTCCCAGCCCCACTGGGACCAATGATGGCCATTTTCTTGCCGGCTGGCAGGTCAAAGTCGATTTCTTCCAACACTTTCTCTGTATCATAAGAAAATGTTAAACCGCGCACACGCAAGTCTGCAGACGCTGGCTTGGGCAGGGCCTGGGCAGGTTCGAGCACTGCAGGGGTATTATCGGCGATTTCGAATAACCTGCGCGCGGATTGTAGATTGGCCTCCAGTAGTTGGGCAGCCTGAGGGAGGTTCTGAACCGCCTCGAAACTGGCCATCGCACCCAGAACGATGACTGCCACGTACACACCCTTGAGGCTGCCATCGTTGACCATCGGAATGGACAAGTACAGCAAAACCCATATCCCTGTTCCAGCTAACAGGCTGTTTAACCCGGATTGGATCCCGCCTAAGCGAGCCATGCGTGTTTGCACTGCTCCAAAGCGCGCGCCTGTATTCTTTATTTTTTCCAACCAGGTTCTGACCTGACCAAACGCCACAAGGTCAGGCAGTCCCTGTACTATATCCACAAGATCAGCACGTAATCGGGCGCGCTCCTCGGTAAGTAATCGTCCAGGTTTTTGGTTTAGTCTAAAAGACAAAGCAGTCAGCCCTAATCCGATCGCCAGTAAAAAGACTGTCAATACCAACGCGAGCAATGGGGCGAATGCTCCCATAAAGAGTGCCATTCCAAGCACGACCACGATTGCAACCAGAGGCGGTGCTAACACCCTGACAAATAAATTATCCAGAGTCTCCACATCTGATATTACCCGGTTTAATATATCCCCAGAGTGAGATGTCACCAAGCGGGCCGGGGCTAGCGGTTCGATGGCCTGGTAAAACCAGACACGCAACCTGGCCAAAACCTTGAAGGTCAGTGAGTGTGATGCCAGCCTTTCCAAATAACGAAAAACCCCGCGAGAGATGCCAAAAAAGCGTACACCCACTATCGCCAGACTCACTTCTGCGATCGAAGGGTGCAGCGCAGCCATCGAAATCAGGTAGGCCGATGTTGACATCAGGCTGATGGTTGCGCCGATTGTCAAGGTGCCTAACAAGGTGGAGAGCATGATTTGCGGCCAGAAGGGCAAAACAAAGCTGAGCAGGCGGCGGAAAGTTTTCATGCAATCTCCGATCCGCGGTAACCTAAATCAGTCTCGGATGGTGCCGGCTGTTGGCTGGCGGCGGTTACCAGTGCAGCATAAACGCCTTTGCGCGCCATCAATTCAGTGTGTCCACCAGATTCCACCACCTGTCCGGCCTCCAGAAAAAGAATTTGGTCAGCTTGATAAACGGTTGAAAGGCGGTGGGCAATGACCAGTGCAGTTCGTCCTTGCAGTAATCGCTGTAAAGAGCTGCGTAAATTAGCTTCGAGACCCGGATCGAGGCTGGATGTCGGTTCATCCAATAAAAGGAAGGCAGCATCTTTTAGGAAAGCACGTGCCAGTGCCAGGCGCTGTGCCTGACCACCACTTAGCCGTGCTCCGCGTTCCCCAATCATGCTCTCGAAACCTTTGGGCAGGGTTGTGATGAAATCCATCAAGCCGGCCTGTTCACAGGCGCGCACCAATTCATCATCGTGGGCTTCCGGTTTGGCCAGCCTCAGGTTGGCACCCAGACTGTCATGAAAAAGATACGGACTTTGTGGTACCCAGGCTACTTGCTTTCGCCATTCATCGATTGGTATGGCTCTCAAATTCTGTTTATTCACCAGAATCTGCCCTGAGCTCGGTTCGATAAAACGAAGCAACAGGCTGGCTATGGTACTCTTCCCGGCGCCGGATGCTCCCACTAATGCTGTCAGTTGCCCGTCTGGAATCTGGAAAGATGTATTCTGAATGGCTGGTGTATTGCGCTCGGAATATTGGTATGTGACTCTTTCAAAGCTGATCTCGAAGTGGATATCAGTTGTTGATGAGATGTCATGTCCTGTTCCGCGGTTTTCACTAACGATGGTAATGTTGGGCAGCGGTCTATCCAGAATCTCGAAAATCCGCATCGAGGCTGTTGAGCCAGACATGCCGGAATGATACTTGAGTCCCAGCTGTCGCAGTGGCATATAGAAGTCTGGGGCAATCACCAGAATAAACAGGGCCGGCAGGAATTCAAGTTTGCCATACAACAGGCGAAGACCGATTTCAACCGCCACGATGGCAGTGCTAAGCGTGGTCAGTAATTCCAGAGCCAATGCCGAAAGAAATGTAACCCGCAAGACCTTCATAGTCATTTCGCGGTAACGTTCACTTACTTCTGCGATAACCTTGGCCTGACTTTTGGCCTGGCCAAGTGCTTTCAATGTGGTCAATCCCTGCAGCACATCGAAAAAATGAGCCGAGAGCCGGCTCAAGCTGGCATATTGGCGTCCCGTCAAAGTTTCGGCGGATTTACCAATCAGGATCATAAAGAATGGTACGAGCGGAGCTGTGAGTAGGAATACAATTCCGGTTAGAAAATCGATCGGGAAAATCAGAAATAGAATAGTCAGAGGAATGGATGCTGCCAGCACCAGCTGTGGCAGATACTGGCTGAAATAGGCATCCAGGGCTTCAACGCCTTCTACGGCAGCAACTGCCAGTTCTCCGGTGCGCTCACCCTGGGTAAAAGCAGGGCCCAGGGCAGTCAGGTGATTTAGTAATCGCTCCCGTAAATCCGTCTTGACCCGTTGGGCTACTGCATTTGCGCTGACTTCCGTTGCCCAAATGCTTAATGCCCTGCAAATAATGACTACCAATAAAATATACAGCGCTGGGCCAAGCATATCCCGGGTGACTCCGTGGAGAAATACTTGATTGATGATGGTGGCCAGGTACCAGGCTTGCAAGATGGTCAACAAACCGCCAGTCCATCCAAAAAAAATGGTCAGCGTAAGAGCGAGTCCAGATGAACGTGCCAGGGCAATCAGGCGGCGGGAGAACATGCATTTATTATAAGTGACGAATGCTTGCAAAATCCCGAGCCATAGGCTGGGTTTAATTGAGTGTTTGATGAGATAGGTTTGTTTCTCATCAAGGTAGTCTGCCTGAAAATGGAGATAGCCAGGGTCTTAGGCCTGGGTGGGGATTATTGGGCAGCCGGTAACTGTGGAATGTTACCGATGCGTGGTGGCATAATAGGAATATAAGAAAACCAGGCTATCACAACCATAAAGTTCGCAATTTTACTCAAGACGCAGTAAAATAGGTTGTACCTTACAGGAGTGCTTATGTCTGAAATGGTTGAAGTTACAATCGATAGTGTTCGTGTCAGTCTTATGTCACCCCAACGGCTGGTTGTTCTGCGGGATGCCAATAACGATCGATATCTCCCCATCTGGGTTGGGCCCTATGAAGCCGAATCAATTACTGTTGCACTCAATGAGATCGAAATTGTGCGGCCATTGACCCACGACCTGCTTAAAAATCTATTTACGACTTTCGGCGCCCATATTAAGCGAGTTGAGATAGTTGCCTTGCGAGAAGATATCTTCTATGGCAACATTGTTGCCGAAGCAGATGGTCAGACCATTAACATAGATTCGCGCCCATCAGATGCAATCGCGCTCGCTGTTCGTGCCCATGTGCCGATCCTTGTCGATCCGGCAGTTATGACCACTGCTGGTATTTCCCCTGAGCAGGATTTGCGCTCTCACAAACCGCCTCAGTCTGCTGCCATCAACGATGTTTCCCAGTCCACGCAGTCTGTTTCCCCCAGCGCACCGGCTCCATCCAAACCGGCTAGCAGTGTTGAAGAAATTGGGAGGCTCTCGATTTTTGAAGACTTCCTGAGTAAGCTTGATACTGATACTCCGCCGAGCGAGCCAGACGATCCAGACAAGCCTGAAACGAAGTAGCATTGTATTGATGATTACACAGGACACGACGAAGTACAAAAAAATCGGGCGTGTCCTTTTTTTATCCCAAAAATGTCACGGAGCATCCTTTTTTTGCCGACCTTCTGCTTTTCTGGGCACCATCCAGATGTCTGCCGGGTGGATATAGACGGTTAATAGCAAAAAGGGATGGCAAACATGCCATCAGAATGCCTCAGCTTTGTATGATCTCTGTTATCCAGCAAGTTTCTCAACTATGAGTGCTATTTATGCCTGATTTGGATCCTCACGAAGTTCCTTACGTGGAAGAAAAGACGAACACATCCGGCTTACCGCACAGTCGTGAGGCCGAAGAAGCCGTCATCGGTGCTGTGTTGATCAACCCGGAAGTCTATTACGATCTGGCTCAATTCCTCCAGTCCGATGATTTTTACATTCATCGTCTTCGATTTATCTGGGACGCTTTCGTTCGTCTTCAGGAACGCCGTGTGCCGGTGGATAGTCTCACGGTCAGTGAAGAACTCGAAGACATGGGCCGGTTGGAAGAGATTGGTGGTCCCGCGTATCTGACTGCTCTGTTGAACCAGGTGCCAACCACTTTACATGCAGAGGCCTATGGCAAGATTGTTGAAGCAACTTCCATTCGCCGCAAACTGCTGACCGCAGCCAATAATATCGCTACTCTTGCTTATGATGAGAAGGAAGCGATTGACACGGTCATGGGCGAGGCTGAAAAAGCAATTTTCAATGTCGGCGAGCGAAAAATGCGCCACGACATTATTCCCATTCGCGATGTGCTCTCGGCTTATTATGACCATGTTGACGAATTGGCCCGGCGTGCTGATGAAATCGTGGGTGTGCCGACTGGTTTCACCGATCTGGATAAGATGCTTGGCGGGTTACAGCCATCTGATTTACTGATTACAGCCGGTCGCCCAGGCATGGGTAAAACGGCGCTTATGTTGACCATGGTGCATAATGCTGCTCTTATTCACAAAAAGCGCGTGGCTGTTTTTTCGCTGGAAATGTCCAATGAGCAGGTGGTACAGCGTTTGATTGCTCAACAGACTGGCATCGATTCGCAGCGTTTACGCTCTGGAAAGCTCACTGATGATGATTGGCCTGTTTTTAACCATGCCATTGAGGTGCTTGGCGATACCCGTATTTATCTGGACGATACCCCAGCGTTGACCCCCTTGCAATTGCGTACGAAGTGCCGTCGCCTGCACATGGAATATGGGATAGATCTGGTAATTCTAGATTATTTGCAGCTTATGTCATCCGAAACGCGTAACGATAATCGTGTTCAGGAAGTCTCATACATCTCTCGCTCGCTTAAGCAGCTGGCCCGCGAGTTAAACGTGCCGCTAATGGCTGCTGCTCAACTTTCGCGTGCTGTTGAGCAACGCGCGGATAAGGAGCCGCAGCTTTCAGATTTACGAGAATCAGGATCGCTCGAACAGGATGCTGATATCGTCATGTTTATTTATCGAGACGAGAAAGACCCTACCATGGCGAATGTCACCCATCTTAAGATCGCAAAGCATCGAAATGGCCCGGTCGGTCAGGTGGATTTGATTTTCCGTAATAATTTGACGAAATTTGAAAATGCCGCTACCCGCAAGGTCGACTTCTCTGGAGTATAGGAGCTATTCGCCCATGACCCCTTTTGAAGGCTTTAACTCGTCCGAGACATTCACTCCCGTGCCAGATGCTCTCTTCAGGTTGTTGGGGGAGATCGACGATCTGAATGAACTGAAGCTGACCCTCTACGTACTGTGGCGTATCGAGCATATCGAAGGCGCTTTTCGTCAGATATGTCGTAGCGAGATTGCTGAAGATGATAATTTCATGAATGCTTTGACAGCAGATGGGTTGGATTCAGGGTTGCAAAAGGCGGTTCATCGCGGGACCTTGATCAGGATCGAAAACCCTGACGGTGGTTTTTATTTTCTAAATTCTCCGCGCGGGCGTGCATCTGCCGATGCTATGCGGAAGGGCGATTGGCGGGCTTCAGTAGTGCCATCGCAACCGCCTCGTGAAATTCCAAATGTGTTCAAGTTGTATGAAGAAAATATTGGTCCGTTAACCCCGCTGATTGCGGAAGCGTTGAAAGACGCAGAGAAAACGTATGCGCCGGAATGGATCGCTGATGCCATCGAGCAATCGGTGAAACTGAATAAGCGTAATTGGAAGTATATCGACGCGATTTTGCGTCGCTGGAAGGAGGAAGGCCGTGCCAAGAAGCAGAATAGACGAGACACTGAAGCGCGTAGCGGGAGTGACGTCACCCGCAAAGTCGAAGAATTCCTCAACCGAAAACGCTGACCCTGGAATGCTGGGAGCTGTCAATTGCCCCTTATGCGGAGGGCTGGGCTATTTGCGCCGAGACTTGCCGGTTGGTCATCCAGAATTTGGCAAAGCGATCATTTGCGATTGCCGCCGCAAATCCGTGACTGAACAGGTGCGTAGCCGCCTGTTCTCGATCAGCCGCTTGGACGAACTGAAGGAGCTGACTTTCGAATCCTTTAATTCGCGTGGACGTATGGGATTGGGCGAAAAACAAGTTCAATCGCTGGAATTAGCCTTTAACCATGCCCGCCAATATGCGACATCTTTGAATGGTTGGCTTTTGTTGCAAGGAGGTTATGGTAGCGGAAAAACCCACCTTGCAGCCGCTATCGCCAACTATGCTGTACAGATGGGTGTGCCAACCTTGTTTCTGACTGTCCCGGATCTGTTAGATACCCTGCGATTTGCCTACGACAACCCCGATACAACCTTTGAAGAGCGTTTTGAGCAAATCCGGAATGCTGAATTGCTAGTGCTTGATGATTTTGGCACCCAAAATGCCACCGGGTGGGCCCAGGAAAAACTTTTCCAGATCATCAATTTTCGATATATCAATAAATTGCCGCTGGTGGTGACCACCAATCTCGCGATGGATGAGATCGAAGCACGAATCCGTTCGCGTTTACAGGATCCAGCACTGATCACAACCGTTAAGATCTCTGTCCCAGATTATCGCCGACCGATGATTGAGGTTGGGCATTCGGAACTTTCGTCCCTCGATTTGCTTTCAAATCGGACTTTTGCTACCTTTGAGAGTCGTATCAATGAGGGCCTTCCTGCCGACCAATTCAAATCGCTTGAAAAAGCACTCAAAGAAGCCAATGCGTTTGCCAGAAAACCGCAAGGTTGGCTGGTCTTTACTGGACCGTATGGTTGTGGCAAGACGCATCTGGCAGCTGCCATTGCGAATCAACTTGCCGTGCAGGGCGATCCGCCTTTGTTTGTTATGGTACCTGATCTCCTGGATCATCTGCGGGCTGCTTTCAGCCCAAATTCGGGCGTAAGTTATGATCGCCGTTTCGATGAAGTTCGTGTTGCTCCTTTGCTGGTACTGGATGATCTCGGTTCGCAATCGACCACGCCATGGGCCAAAGAAAAGCTGTACCAGCTCTTGAATTATAGATATAACCGTGAACTGCCAACTATCATTACGGTTGCGGTGGATTTGCTAAATGATATTGATACACGTATTTTCACCAGGATGCGTGATGAGCGGATCTGCAATCTTGTCTCGATCATCGCACCCGCTTATGTTGGTGCCAAAAAGAAACCATCCCGAAAATAATTCAATATCTTGGTGATCAAAGACAATGGCGTAAGGCTGAAAAGCCTTACGCCATTGTCTTTGATATCTGTCCTGGCACTTTACTGATCGTCATCGTTGAACATGGATTTCTAGAAAGAAAATCTGTGTGGGCGGGTGATTTGCTGCTGGGGTTTATTGTTTTCTGGCATCACCGTGCTTTCCATCCCAACCTGCCTGGCTACGAACCTATTACGTTATACCTCCAGCCCTGGGCTCGCCTCGTAAAATTTTTCGGCTTTGCTAAATTCGCGCCTGAACCATCGTTTTTTGATGATAGGCATAATGCTAATTGTAGTAAAAAAACGTGCGCAACCTGGCAATCTGGTCTGTGTCAGGGCCTGATTTATTGTTGGGCTGGAGCCCCTTTCCGCTTAAATGCTTTGAGTGTACAAATGTGCATATGCGATTTTGTTACTCCTAGTTTTTGATTTTTTAATGCCGTTTATTTCGTTTTGGAATTATTTTCATCATGATTTCTGTGGAACTTAGAAAATATATTAAGGGATAAAAATCTCCCTATTGTAATTGTGTACGAACATGCATATAATGAAAAAATGACTGATAACGTAAACATAAGCGGCAAGACCCGCATCACCATCCGTATCGACAATGATGTATTGGAATGGTTCCATCGCGAAGTCGAAGCAGCGGGAGGCGGTAGTTATCAAACGCTGATTAACCGTGCTCTGCGCGAACTTATCCAGAATCGGGGTCAGCTAAGCGAGCTTACGCTCAGGCGCGTGATCCGTGAGGAATTAACCGCTTTTCGCAGTACACCCACCACCTTTAAATCGAATACCATCGTTTCTCGGTAAGTATTCAACCATATTTAGACCAACTTCTAACTCATTGTGATCAGGACTGCCTGGAATTACTGATTGGGGTATAGTAGTAGTGCTGTGGAACAGTGCTGATGAGTTTCGTGGGATTGGTCTGTACCCACGTGGAAAAACCGTCATTTATCTTCCTGAAAAAACTGAAATTGTTTCCGAACGTTAGCAAACCGTTTGCTTTTGGGTGATAGCCCTTGACATGCCGGTTTGCAACGGTAGAATTGAAACACTCAGAAATCCAATTATGACAATTATTAGTTCAGCCGACCTTGGAGAAAAGTAAATGTTTCCTTATCCGGATTTTTATACCCCTGAGACAGTGGGTACTGTTTTCCGGGTGAACTATGCTGATATTGCTACAGCTGCGATTTCGTATCGTTCCAAGTATGGGCTGCAGTCTGCATCCACGGATCAAAATAAAACCTGGTTACTGTTGGTTGATGTCCAGAACACTTTTTGCATCCCGGGTTTTGAACTGTTCGTAGGTGGTAGAACCGGCATGGGGGCGGTTGACGACAATCAGCGCCTATGTGAGTTTATTTATCGCAATCTGGCTGCCATTACTCATATCTCCGCCACCCTGGATACGCACATGGCCATGCAGATTTTTCACCCGCTTTTTTTTGTGAATGTTGCTGGTGCCCATCCTGCTCCTTACACCGATATCCACCTGGAAGATTTGCTCACGGGAAAATGGAAATTTAATCCCGATCTGGCGCATCAATTTGGGATTACCCCAGAATATGGCCAGCGAAGAGTGATTTTTTATACTGAATCCCTTGCGAAAAAAGGTAAGTATGCACTTACCATCTGGCCGTACCATGCCATGCTGGGTGGTATTGGTCATGCGCTTGTTTCTGCAGTGGAAGAAGCGATATTTTTCCACTCGGTGGCGCGTTTATCTCAGGTTCAATTCGAGATCAAAGGTGACCAACCCTTTACTGAAAATTACTCTGTGATTGGCCCTGAAGTACTCAGTGGCCCGCAGGGGGAAACTTTTGGTTTGCGTAATTCCAAATTTATAGACCAACTAAAAGTTGTGGACAGATTGATTATTGCTGGCCAGGCGAAAAGCCATTGCATGGCTTGGACGGTCTCAGACCTGCTTGAAGATATTCAGCAGACTGACCCTGGGCTGGCAGAGAAAGTTTACTTGCTCCAAGACTGTACATCTCCGGTTGTAATTCCAGGTTTGGTTGACCACACTGCTGCCGCTGATGCGGCTTATGCAAGGTTTGCAGCTGCAGGTATGCATCTTTTACGCTCAACTGATGCTTTGGACGACTGGTCACAGGCGAAGGTCTGACCAGTTTTCTCGTTAAGATTTAATACTCTGCCGTGTCGTTTCGCCCAAATACTTTACCTTAAATTTGTCGGGCGTATCCCAGTTTTATTGTTCGCATCAAAGGAAAAAATGTCCATTTTTGACGGAAAACGCCTGACGAACGAGACATTTAAGCTCGATATTGAGCGTATGCGCCAGGGTTGGTATTCAGACAAATACTTTGCTAATATCAATCGTATGCTGGTGGATCTTGCTGGCGAGAACTACAGATACGCTGGCAGCCATCATAATTTACCCGCCCATATTTCCCCGGAAAATATTGCTGTTGGTGATATGGAAGTGGAAATGCAGTGGTTCACACGGAGGATTGGCCCCAGTATCGTTGTTGGGGTGGATAAGGCGCTGGCAATGCTTCAGCATTGCACTGGCTATTTTGATGGCAATCGTTTTGTTGAGACGGCAGACAGGCTGGAAGTCTGGGCGGTCAATGATGGGGATGTCGTCCATTCAGATGGAGACCCACTCAAGATTCAGCCAGTAATCAGGGTGCGTGGACGTTATCGCGATTTTGCCTTGCTTGAAACCCCTTCCCTGGGCATTCTGACCCGTTCCAGCCGCATTGCCACGAATGTATATGAAACCTTTGTGGCGGCGCGGGGCAAGCCAGTTCTGTTTTTCCCGGCTCGTTTTGATTTACACGAAGTTCAGGCTGCTGATGGTTACGCCTACAATATTGCGCTTCAGCGTTTTAACGTAGATCACGCCAGTGACCTGGGTCCATTCATTTCGACGGATGCACAAGGCGACTGGTGGGGTGGCGCGGGAGGTGGCACTGTGGCGCATGCTGCCATTGCCAGTTTCCTTGGGGATACTGCCGAGGTCATGATGGCCTTCTCACGCGTTTTGCCGGTGAATATTCCCAGAATTGCTCTGGTAGATTTTAATAATAACTCTGTGCTTGATTCTTTGCGTGTTCTGGATGTCATGTTCGCCGAATACCGTCGTTTGATTGACGCAGGTGAAGAATTAGAAGCCGCAAAATACAGGTTATATGGTGTCAGGTTGGATACGAGCGGAAGTTTGCGCGATGAGTCTGTGACTCCATTGGGGGATCCTGCTCTGGATCTGGGAGTTAATCCACGCCTGGTTTTCAATGTTAGACAAGGTCTGGATTCTGCTTGGGAACGTTGGGACTTACCGCTGAAATGGAAAGAATTTGCCCGCGAATATTGTCAGAATGTCAAAATTGTAGTTTCAGGCGGTTTTGCCCCGGAAAAGATTCGCCGTTTTGAAAAGCTCAGTGTCCCAGTGGATATCTATGCGGTCGGTTCATACTTATTTAATAATAATGGCGCTACCGTCACCGATTTTACCGCGGACGTAGTGCGTGTCAAAATTCATGGCGAATGGGTTGATATGTCAAAGGTAGGGCGCAGGCCGTTGGATAACCCCAATCTTCAGCGTGTGTGGTAATCAAAACTAAGTGTTAGCGTACACGCCGTTTCCATTCTTCTTTCATTTGCAAGACTTTAGGAGATTCGCCGGAAGGTAGTGCCAAAAAGTCTGTCAACAAGCGATTAAAACCCGCCGGATCATCGAGCATCGGAAAATGAGATGATTGTTCAAAGATCATCGTATGCATACTGTCTGGCGCCATGGCTTTGTCATAGTCTGGAATGCTAATCGCCGGGTCATTTTGGCCATACACGAGCAGGCAAGGGGTGTTGAGTGCGTTAATGCGATGCGTTAGATTGAAAAAATCTGATGGGTTCAGCGAAGCTGCCAATGCCAATGGGTCTGCTTTTAGGCCGTCGGTTCGAGCGGGCTCGAAGGTGGCATTCTTTGAGAGCAGCCAATCGATCAGTTCTGGAAGTGGGGCTGTGCGCAGGCGGTTATTGATGGAACCTTCATCAAAGGGCAGTTCCACTGCCATGAAGCGATCGACGACAGTTGGGTAGCGCATTGTAAAGAGCAATCCTACCAATGCGCCCAGGCCGTGCCCCACGATGGCTATCTTGCTCATACCCAGTTCTTGTAAAAAATGATCCAGTAGGGCGACTTGTTTTTCTAAAACGTAGCGATTCGGGTCGCGAGCAGTATCGCCAAATCCCCATAAGTCAAGAGCATAGGCGCGGAATCCGGTGGATGCCGTCTGCATGGCAGGTACCCAATATCGCCAGGAGCCCACCCAACCGTGCAGAAAGATGACCGGTCGTCCGCGACCGATTACCTCAAAATGCACAATTTCGCCGTCTAAAAGAATTGCGCTCATTTTCTCAGTTATTTCCCATACTTTGCTAAGATGGCTTTAATTCGTTCAGTTAGTTGATCTGGGGCAAATGGTTTTAACAAATATTCATCTGCGCCAGCTGCAATACCTTGTTCGATTTCGTTTTCCTGGCCCTTGGCAGATAGAAAAATGACTGGAATGTGCGAAATTTCTGGGTCGGCCTTGATCTTTTTACAGGCTTCGTACCCTGTCATTTTGGGCATGCGTACATCGAACATAGCCAGGTCTGGATGCTCGGCTTTTGTAAGGTCATAGCCCTCCTGCCCGTTACTACCGGCAATAACTTCGTGCCCGGCAAAGCGCAGGGTGAATGCGATCAATTCGCGGATATCTGACTCGTCTTCTGCTATGACTATTTTTGCCATGATTACTCCTCAGTTTCAGCAGCAGGTAGTGAGAATGAAAAAGTGCTTCCCTGCCCTGGTATGCCCGAACTTCTCATCCAAATTTTACCGCGATGCATTTCGACCAGTTGTTTGACAATCGATAAGCCCAGGCCAGTGCCGGGAGTTGCCAAAACCATGGGGTCCTCGCCACGGAAAAAGCGTTCGAAAATCCGATCACGATATTCAATCGAAATCCCGATGCCGTTATCTTGAACATCAATTTCAACATTTCCATTTACTTTGTGCAGAAATACCTTAACTCTGCCATGAGCCGGAGTGTAATTATAAGCATTGTCCAGCAAGTTTCCTAGAATCTGGTGTACTCTTTCTGGATCAGCCATAACAAGCGGTAAGGAATTCTCAACATCCAATGAAACTTCCATGGGTTTGTTTTCTTTCTCTGAGCGACGCTGTAGCTCAGAGAAACATTCACTGGCGATACTCTGCAAGTCCACCGGTTGAATGGATAGCATTACCCGTCCCGCTTCGATTCTCGAAACATCCAACAAGTCATTTACAAGGACATTCAAGCGTTCTGTGTTGTTTTTTACAATATCCAGGAAGTGAGATTGGCTTTCGTTCATGACACCTGCTGCGCCCATAAGCAACAGATCGACATATCCCCGGATGGAGGTCATTGGTGTGCGTAGTTCATGGCTGACCGTGGCCACAAATTCGGATTTCAACCTGTCAACCTCAACTTCGTGCGTAATATCGCGGAATATGGAAACAGTTCCCAAAAATTCATCGCGCCATACTACTGCAGCCAGGTGCACCAGTACCACCCGGCCGTTATCAAGGTTGATTTGTTCTGCATAGGTTTCACCCATCTGGCTGCTGCCGGAGTTTTCTGTCCATTCTTTCACGGTTTGAATCCAAGTCTGGGTTGTTTTACCAAAAAGCCCAGCAAAATTTTCCAGCGATTGGCCTTCCATCTGGAGTTTATTGATATCTAGGATACGTTCCACCGAAGCGTTGACAAAAGTAATGTGGTTGGATGGATCTGTAACAACCACGCCATCTGCCACGGCCTCGAAAATGGCGGTTTGGCGGCTGGCCTCCACCTGCTGTTGGCGTAGCATGGAGCCAAGACGTTCGGCCTGATCTCGAATGAGTTCGTAAAGTTGAGCATTGTTGATGGCGATTGCCACCTGCGATCCAATGGCCTTCACCATTTCGAGCGCTTCATTTCCAAAGTAACCGGTTGAACGGTGAAAAACCATGATCGTTCCGATCACATCTTCGCCGACAAGTAGTGGAACCACCAGCGCACTGCGGTGGCTTTGAGATCCTGGCGCCGCCACCCAGCGAGAATCCTGGCGTAAGTCGTTCACCAGTACAGGTTCGCGGTATTTCACAGCCCAACCAGACAAACCCTCGCCAATTTTAAGTATCATTGGGCTCGATGTCTTGGTTTCTCCAGATTCTTCTGTTCCGGACATTGAGCCGTAGCCAGCCCGATAGTGCAGTTTGTTGTCTTCTGCACGCAGCAGCATAATGGTACCTTGTTCGGCGCCAATGGCATCATTGAGTAGGGCCAGGGTTCGGTTTAGAGCACGGTCGAGATCAAGGTTGGCAGTTACATCTGTTAATATTCGTAGCAGCGTTTCGGTATTATGTTGTTCGTGATTTAATTGGGACGTGCGTTCTGTCACCCGTTGTTCAAGAGTATTTGCAAGTTTTTGTGTTTCAGCAAATAGACGCGCATTCAAGATGGCTACGGTGGCCTGGTTGGCCAGCGTGCTTAGGATTTGTTGGTCGTCTTCTGTATAGGCGTTAAATTGGTAACTTTGCGCCGAGATTGCGCCGATCACTTTCCCGCTGGAAATCATAGGGACAGCTACAATTGAATGCGCTGGTCCTTTTTCGCCGATTGCCAGGCCGTGTTGAGATTCTGCCTCGCTGGCTTGTAACGTTAGGATGGATTGTCCTGTGGCAATGACTTGCCCGCTCAGTCCTTGTCCATAAGGCAGGCGTACCCCTGTAATGCGCTGTCCCATATCTACTACGTAAACACCATTCACATCATTTGTTTTCTCTTCCAGCAGGGCAATTACAAAAGCTTCGGCGGGCATGAGTTTTGTGGTGGCTTGATGGGCTGCACGGTAAATATCTTCTTCGTTCAAATTCGAACCGATGGCATACGATACCTGGTTCAAGATGGCAAGTCGTTCAGCCGTGGCCAGTGTCGATTGGTACAGGTCAGCATTTTCCAACGCGATTGATGCCTGGTTGCCAATTGTGCGAGCCAGTTCAATTTCCGCCGCCATAAAGCGCCGTGACTGTTTATTTTGCAGCACTATAGCGTATACCCTCTCGCTGCCTGCAAGCGGGAGCATCAGCAAGGATGAAGTGTCTTCCAGAAAATCTACCAACGAATCCAGGTTCTGATCATTACTGATATCTTCAACGGTATAAACCGTTTGAGATTCGCGTAAATGATCTAATACCACGGATGCGGGTAACCTGCGATAGATAATGGGGTGACCGGCTTCATCTGGAAGCACACTCAGTAAATAATCTCGTTTGTTTTTATCCAGCAAGAACAACAAGGCGCGGTCGACTTGCAATGCTGAAATCAATTGGTTTGCTGTCAGGCTTAGAACTTGATCGGCACCTAATGAGCCTCCCAGTTCAGCCGAGAACTTGTTGAGCATGCCCAAGCGCTTGGAACGTTCATCAAGTTCTGCCGCGCGCCGTACAGATTCTTCAAACAGATTTGCGTTATCGATGGCAACGGCCGCTTGGCTGGCAAATGTGGCGGCTAATTGCATAAGTTCATCAGTATAAAAGTGAACTTCTGACTTTTCAACCGCCAAAACGCCAATGACCTGATCTTTAACAATCAATGGAATACCCATCCAGGCCAAATAGCGTGGCTGCACAAGTGAAGTAAAGCGTGGGTCGCTGCGCACATCTTGCACAACAATGGCATGCCTGGTGCGTGTCATTTCATTGAGCAAAATACTGTCTGCCACTTCCACGGTCAGCCCTTTACGTTCTTCGTTGTCATCAAAACCGCGGGCATCAGCCACCACCATCTTGTTTTCCTGTCGCAGCCATAATATGGCGGTGTCGTAGGGGATGATGGTTTCCATGCGGTCCAGTAAGCTTGTTACCAGCTCATCAGGCTGCAAGCTGGATGTGAGGTTGGCCGCCACAACGTTCAACGCTTGCAGCTGTCCCGCTCGTTCTTGGGTAGTCTGCATCAGCCGCACATTTTCTAACGCGAGTGCCACTTGTTGTGTAAGTGAGAGCAGAATTGCTTCATCCTCGACATGGAAAGCTGCGGGTGTGTTGAAGTTGTCGAGCACCAAAACTCCCATCTGGCGTTCGTTGGTCATGATTGGCACAATCATGGCCGAAACTGGCAATCGGCCGCCGGTGGCCTTGCGATACTTCAGCAAGTTTTCGGGTTCCAGATTGTAATCAGAGACAAAGTTGACTTCGTCAACCCGACGTGGGCGTCCTTCGGCAGATATTTTTCCGGGAAGACCTTCACTCCGGTGGTAAGAAATCTCCATAATGCTAGCGTCGTCCACATAATTTGCGGCGGCTACCGGGGTGAGGACTTTGTTGAGTGGTTCCCAAGTAAAGACTACCCCCGCGTGTGCCGGGCTGACGACGTGCAAAGCGCTTTCCAGTAGGGATTTTAGAATATCGTGCGGATTTAGTCCCGTCAGATGACGGCTAAAGTCCAGCAGTAAGTTGACTTCCTGTAGGCGTTGTCGGGTTTCGGTGAGCAGGTTGATATTTTGTAAAATAATGGAAACTTGTTTGCTGACCTGGCTGTAAACTTGCCGGTCTTCATCTGAAAGCGCAGGTATTGTTTGTGTGTCTATCGCCAATACTGCAGCAATGGGCTTTTGGTTGATTACGACCGGGATGCAAATAAATGATTTGGCATGCAAATTCGATAGGAAAGGAGTATCGCGCCAAATTTCGTCTTCGTCTATATCTTCAGAAACAATTGTTTCGCCGGTCTGTAAACAGGTTCTAAGAGGGTTGCGTTGGCCAAAAGATGTCTCGGGGTTGTTATCACTCGGAAAATTCCCGATTACGTGCGTGATATGGGGGCCATCTATAGTCTGTCGGGCAATAATTGCTCCGGACATTTCAAAGTTGGTCAATACCTGGTTACCCAGCATTACCAGGGCTGCGGTCGCATCGATCTGCCGGCTAATGGCTTCTGTCACTTGCAGACTGGCGCGAATATGGCGTGCTCTCTGGATTACCTGGCTAAGCGCCAGCGTCTGTTCCAGGTCTTTGTGTAGCAACAATGGCAGGTTTTCCTGGCTGAGATCGACCAGCTGCTTTTGCTGTTTGACTTCCCGGTTCAGGGTCTCAATTTGAGATTTGTAGCTTTGAATGTTCAGACCGCTTGTAATTGTCAAAGCCGCTTGTGCAGCAAATACTTCCAAAGTTTCCAACGCTATCCGGTCCGGGCGTAATCCATCGCGAGGCGCATCCACGCTTATTAACCCCAGCGGGTTTTGGCTGTTATCGTAGATCGGTATTAGTAGAATGTCGTCGGGATTCCATGCATTGGGTTTTTGTTCAGGGGCTGTCATTGTAGTCAGGAATTGCACATCATCTGGAATGATGGGTGCTTTGTCAAAGGGGATGAAGTACAAATTACCCAGTCCAAATTCATTTTGCATTAGCTGCGCCACATTGGACCATTGTTGTTGGTGGGCTTGCATCATTGTAAAGGTAAGGTCGTCGATGCCGGTGGCAACGATGTGGGTCAGCAGACTTGTTTGTGGGTCATATAAGCTGATCAGCACCACGTTAAATGGGGTGGCTCTTTGAATACCCTGGGCGATCGAGCTCAACGCACTTACCAGCGTTTCGTCGATGCGAAGATTTTTGGAAGTTTCGAATAACTGCATTAAAGTTTCGGCTCGACGGCGGAATAATTCTGTGCGGCCCTGTTGTTCAATGTAGCGCAAGGCATTTCCAATTACCAGGGCTGCCTGCACACCAATATTCATCACTATTTCAAGGATTATTCCATCGAAACCTACTGGGTTTGTCGTGTGAAGTTCAATCAGACCGATAGTTTCATCCTGGTAACCAATTGGCGCAACCAGGACTGTTCGGATGCCTGGGTGTGGAGCCTGCTCATCACTCAAACCTGAAATTAGCCTGGATTCACCGGAGCTCAGAGCCTCGAGTCCTGCTTTTAAAAGCATCTCGGCTTGAGGATGTCCCAGATGGAGCTTTTCTTGGCGAATTTGGTCTTCTTGTTTTGGTTCGTACAGTGAAACTGAGCCGCACTTCGCACCGCTCACCAGCAAGCATTCGTCATAAACTATTTGAACCAATTCCTTAATATTTGTAGTTGAATTGAGCTCTCGTGTGATGCGGTTCATCGCAGCCAAATAATCTGATCGGCGTCGCAGTATCGCATCTGTTTCGCCAGCATGCTGGGCACTATCAATTGCAATAGCCAGTTGTCCGGCAAGTGTCGCAGCAATTTGCAAATCATCAGCAGCGAAAAAGTCCTCTTTATATGCACCAAACATCATTTCGCCGATACTTTTGCCCTGAACGATCAAGGGTATGACCATTCCCGATGCCAGATTTAGTTTTCGGACTATTGCCCGGTACAACGGCAGAACCCGCCTGTCTTTTGCCAGATTTCCCGAGACAAAGGAATGCTGGCTTCCTGCCACAGTCATACGGAAAGCTGATGGCTTCAAATTAATTTTGGAGAGTGGTTCGGTCAATTCAGCCGGCACGCCAAACGCTGATGCAATATGTGCGCGCATGATCCCTGCGTTTTCATCCAGGAGGAATATTGCGCCGGTATCCGCCAGAAATAGATTTCCTGCTTCATGAAGAACATCGTACAGCATTTTATCCAGCGTGGTCTGCGAACTGACCACATTGGCAATCTGTAGCATAGCCTCAACACGTTGGTTCCGTAGCTGATTGTGCTGTACCAGCATGGCATTTTCCATGATGGTCGCAATCTGCGCCGAAATAATTTTTAAGAGTTGTAATTCATCCTTTGAAAATGCCGCGTTATGTATGCGGTGATTCGAAAGCTGTAGATATCCCAAAAAACGCCCGGAAGAGATCAATGGCACTAATGCTGTATCGCGTATCGACGCAGCGAGGGCTACGTCTTGTAGACCTAGTTCAGTCCAGGTTGTGTCCTGTGTGGAATTGGTAGTGATAACAACCTGCTGTTTGATAATATTTGTTTCCATCAAGCTGTGTTGGCGTACAGATGATTTATAAACCGCGGTAATATTATCGGGCAACCCCTGAAATGGCATTTGAGCTTGGATGCTGCGTCGCTGCCCGTCATAAAGCAAGAACCCTAATATTTCAACATCAAACAAAGGCGAGAGCACGCCCAGTATATGGCTGATCAAGGTCTGCAGATCTGGTGCCGGGTCGAAACCTTTTGCCAGGTTGGTCAGGCTTGATAGTTTGTGGTTCCACCGTAATTGAGCTTCATTCAGTTCCGCATTCCGCAGCCCAATAGCCGCTTGTCTCATGATCACCTGGATGATGCGTAGATCATCAATTGCAAAACCATTGACCGGCAAGACCCCTATTTCAAGCGTGCCCACAAAGTAATCGTATGCTTGCAGGGGAATGCCAATATAGGAACCCATTGGTGGCAAGCTATGATTTATGGGGTCATAAAACTCCAGGTTCGATATGCGTGTATCCGAGATAAATAATTCCTTTCGACTGGAGACCAGTTGGTTTGCATATTCTCCAAAAACGCTTATCTCTCCGCGTTGCAGGATGCGCTCGCCTCCGTTGGTCCCTTCCAGACGAAAAGGAATCAGGCTTTGGGATGTCTCATCCCAGGTTTTGACTTCAATAAAATCTGCAGCTACCAGGCGTTCGACATTCACTAATATCGACCTGGTTGTTGCCTCCAGACTTAAACTTGAACCAGGCGTTTCACTCAAGTCAGAAATCGGTTGTAAGTCTATGTTCTGCAAGTTTCCAAGGCTGCCTGTTACAAGGGCGCGGGCACCTTCTATTTGTCGCAGTGCCAACAGTATGGTCGGTACTGGCCCTGGCACACTGTAAGAAACAGCATCCAATAACTTCCCATTAACTGAAAAACGCGACTGACCTTCAGCCGCGCAAATTTCATAATAACTGTCTACCGGGCGAACTCTGCGTCCCATTCTATCTATATTGGGGGCTTCTCCGGGTAAAAGTTCGAACAATTCTCTGGCGGTATCATTAATATTGCGAATTCGCCCGCCTGCCTCAATGATGAGAATGGCATCCTGATGCATATGGATTTCAGAAGATTCGAATTCAACCGGAGCCTGTATGGGTGGGTGAATTCGCGGTACGATACGCAAAAATAACCAGACCAGTAGAAATAATAACAGTCCGGATAGTAGAAAGCCGATGCCCAGGATGGTTTGCCCTTGCAGCATAACGGCAGTTGTCTTGTACTATAACTTGGAGCTGGCAACATCCTGGCGACGCGCTTCGGCGGCCAGTTCGGTAATTTCGCGAATATCTGAAAATGGGTATTGTGATGGCGATACCAATCCAATGGCCATAGTCATGAACGGGTATTGCTCTGTTTTTCCTTCCTTTGCCGGTGCCTGGATAAAGCCCTGCTGGCGGTCCATAAAGTTATAGTGCGATATTACTTCCTCGGCAAAACGGGTTTTCAACTTTTGGCGAATCGTAGGTGCGATAGCCTCGGATGTTAAAATGACGAAATTGTCACCACCGGCATGGCCTATAAAGTCATCTGGTGTACCGAGTTCATCCAAAACCTCGCCAATTAACATTCCTGCAAACCGCAAGACATCATCACCTGCTACAAAACCGTAGACATCATTAAAAGGCTCAAAGTCGTTGATGCGTATGTCCAGGCAAGCCCAACTGGTTTCGCGGATAATGCGCCGGAGTTGTTCTTCAATCAGACGTCCCGCCGGTAGTCCTGAGCGCGGATCGGTAAGACTCTCACGTTCAGACCGGCGGATGGCACCCTGAACACGCAGCTTCAATTCTTCAATGTCAAATGGTTTGGTGATGTAATCGTCAGCGCCCAGCTCTAAACCCTGCAAACGGTCACTCCGTTCATCTTTTTGGGTCAGGAAAATGACTGGTATATGGCTGGTGCGGGTATTGGTTCGTAATCTGCGACACACCTCATAACCATCTATATCAGGCAGCATGATATCAAGGATGATCAAATGGGGCAAAGCCTGGCGAGTTTTCTCCAAGGCATCTTTACCACGCAAAGCTGTATCAACCTCGAACCCAAGACCGCTGAAATAGATCTTCAGCATATTTGAAATATCGACATCGTCTTCGGTGATTAAAAGACGGGCTTTTCCCATCGCGAGCCTCCCATCATAATTTGCGCCCTACATTTTGGGTACGTTTTGCCTGGCGCACTTTTTCGATTTGGTCAGTTGTCACTTCTTTTTCAAAAGAGCGGAAACCGCTTAGCCGGAAGCCGTGTTTTCCAGCAATTTTTGCAATTTCTTCCACGCGCGTGCGGGTCAGATCTTTGCCAAGTGAATAATCTTCCCAGCGACCTTCAAGAGCAAGGGCCATGGTCTCTGCCATGCAGGCATAGGATTTCCCTTGCGGAAACCCGAAGTTAAAATTGAAATTTACGGAGCCGGGTACATCAACCATGCCTCCGTCGATTACTAATATATCATCTCGCGCTGCTGCTACCATTGCAGATACATCGCGAGGTCGCGCAACGTCGCAAACCACTGCGCCGGTTTGCAAATACTCCGGCTGAAATACATCCTGGATGGCACTGGTCACAGTCAATATCAATTGCGCGTTCCGTAATACATCCATTTTGGTACTCGTATGCAATTTTGCACGCGCGGTGCTGTGTAATTGTTCACGCAAGGCATCAAGCGCATCACTGCGACGACCTATCAAGTATAACTCACCTACAACTTCTGAAAGAAGTTCTGCGCAAATTTTTCCGATCGCGCCTGTTGCGCCAACTACTGCTGCCGATGCAGATTCCAATGGAATCCCCATGATATCTGCGGCTTTTAGCAGCGCTTCCACCGCCAGAAAGACAGTATAGGAATCACCAGTTGTGACCGGAACATCCAGTTCACGGGCGATTGTTATACCCGCATCACCTACCACAGACGTAAAAGCGCCTAATCCAAGAATATTTGCGCCGAGTTTTTCTGCCATATGCCCAGTCTGGATAATTTTCTGGTAGACCATCTTTTCTGGGAGTTCCAACATGCGCTTGGGGGTAAACGGGCAGGCAACAAACCAGCCTTTGATTTGTTTGCCATTCCATTCGGAAGTTATCCCCTCAATCTCTGAAATGTAAACTGGTGGGAAAAAAGTTGAAAAAAAGTTAATCTGATTTTCGGTAAGCACTTTCCCTAAAATCGGGAATTTTCGACTTACATCTCGCTTGGGGTCAATTGGATGAATAATAAATGCAAAAGTATCCATGGATTACCACGATTCGATGTTCTTTATGCCTCGCCGCGGATAAAGGTGCTTATGTAAATGTGAATTGCGCATCTTATGATGATCGCTATCTTCATACTTTATATCTTTATCGATTACACGCCGCTCGCTCGATCCAGCTAACACAACATCCGATTCGATAGTACGTGCTGGATATATGATCATCCCGGCGCCAATCCGGCAGTTGTGTCCTACTGCTCCCCCTAATACTGGGCGATTAGAAGTTTTTAATTCATCCTGTCCATCCAGTGCTTTAATAGGAGCCGGAATTAAATTGTAATCTGTAAAAGTTGAACCAGCTCCGATAAATGTATTGCGTCCAACCACACACATCTGCAAGCAAGTATTTTGTGCGACCATCGAATTTTCCATAATGGTGGTCATGAACAATGCCGCACGGAAAGGTAAAAAGGTGCCGTCGCCGATAACTGATAACATCAAATGCACACCCTGGGAAATATTTACATTGCTTCCGATAATGCAGTTTTCAATCACCGCTCCAGCACCAATGGTGACATTATCACCGATTGTGGTAGGCCCGTGGATGGTGGCATGTGGATCGATGACGCAATTTTTACCAATCTGAACCAGTTTTGAGCATTCCAATAGCTGTCGGCCTTCATAAAGTGCTGATGAAATCAGACCCAATTTAAATCCCAGGTCATTTTTCAGACGCTCCTCAAAGCGTACCCCCCGGGAAAACAAGCCAAAAACTCCATCTGCGATAAAAATATGAGTCCAGCAATCAATTGACATCATGGCTCGCATCGGCACCTGGTAAACCAGATCACCACGTTCGCCAGCCATATAGGACGGCACATGGTAATAACCAACCTCGCGGGCTTGCAAATCAATGACCAGCGGGTCAGCGTCTGCTTCCGGGCCGTTGGGATAATACCAAAGATCTGCCAGGTATAAATTCCCTGCTGGGGTATAGGATGTTGAAAGTGGTAAGGCATGCTCTCGAAAAGAAAGATCGTCCATCGAGAAAGCGGCACGCGTAGGGCGACCATTTTCTTTTGCCAGGCGGATGAATTCGCGGATGTAAAATTCATCAAAAAAAAGGTTGTCACGATAGACCAGCATTGGTTCGTGCACAAAAGGAATGCGTTCGTGCGAAGAGATTTCCACTTCTCTGGTTGTATACGGCGCGAGTAAATCCCGCTGCCACAGCCAGAGCGGTACATTTTGGATGCGTAAATCGCGTGCAGGTTCATTAAATGGGGGAATAGGTCTGGGAGCTTGTAAAATTACCTTTAACATCGCTTAACTCACGAGGTGCCGTACATTGGGGTCTTATCAATTGCAATTGTGCAGGTCAAATCGCCTTTGGCGATGCATTCGGTTTCTTCCACGTTAAAGTTTTTCCCACCACTGATCCAGATAAGGGCTTCCTGGATCAGGCCGACGGCCATTTGACAGGTGGCGGTGTTTGTATGGCGCTCCCAGCACAATGGGCATTTTTCGATTTGCCAGAGCAGCGTCTTGCCTGTATCTTCCAGTCTGACGTGTTGGTCGGTATATTTGTTAAAAATATCCGCGAAAGCAGCAGCCCCTATCTTCAGCTTCGTTCCAAAGGGTAAAAGTCGGAAGGCCAGGTCCGTCAATCCAAAGAGCGGGCCAAACTCACGCAGGACATGTTGAAAACAGGCTCTGCCGATGCGGAGTGCCACGCCACGGCCCCCGTGCGGTCCATAATAGTCTTCCAGCGCACTTTGCAGGCGGCTAATATATTCAAAACGAAATTCCAGGAGCTGGTTATTTTGGGGGTAATGACCGATAAATTCAGATAGCCCAGCCAGGTTGGAGATTGCATTTACACCATTTCGGCCGAGAACTTCTTCAGCTGCCAGAAAAATAATCCGCCCCATTCGGTTGGGATAATAGTAGGTTTTGCTGGGTGTATTCATCAGGGCAGTGTCTCTTCCTGATCCAAGAATGTCTTCAAATTTTCCATGAAATCCTGTGGAGTATCGAGCATGATGAAATGCTGGGCGCGCTGCCACCGTACAATTTTTGCATGTGGCACACCTTCCAGAAGAGGCTTCCATTGGTTCGGGCTAACGATATTGTCGCGGTCGCCAAACATACCCATGACTGGGATCTTGAGCTGGGGCAGCATTGGGCGTAAATCTGTGCGTCGTAGTGATTCTATGCTGAGCAGGAAGGATTCGACCGTCGTTTTGGTTAGATCATTGTCCATCATCTGAGGAAAACGCGGATCTGCGCAAATGTAAGGCGAAGCCAATTTCATCCCACTTCGGAATGTCCACATCATGTTGAAGATCATTCGGGCGATAAACCGATATCCCGCCAACTTCAACGGGATGGCCAATGACGAACCGACGATTGGCGATCCAATGATGACAACTTTGCTTACTCGTTCTGGGTACTGCAAGGCAACGGATAAGCTGACGGTGCCACCCATGCTGTGACCAACCAATGGAGCCTGAGCTATGCCGAGGCGATCCATAAACTGCTCTACCAGAACGACAAAATCCTGGACCGCATAGGTTTCTCGTTTTTTACCTGATTCACCAAACCCCCAAAAATCCATGGCATAGGTTCGATAATAACGCCCCAAGTAGGCCATGGTTTCTTGCCATAAGCCCCAGGATCCCAACCAGCCGTGAAGCAAAATCACCGGACGGCCACGCCCAAAGACTTCATAATGAACGATGCCTTGATCTGTGGTAATTGAAGACACGGCTACTTTCTCAAGATCTTATTTTTCTCCGCCTTCCATCTCCGCCAGAATGCTGTAAAGCAATTCCAGTAGGACATTTTTGACGGTGGTTTTTTGAGTGGCGACACACGGGAGCAGCTTGACCTTCGGTGACAGGCGCAATGCGTTGCGCATATCTTCCAGCTCCCAGGCATCCGGGGCATCCTGTTTGTTAGCGGCGACCACATAAGGTGTGGGCGCATATGCGCGGAAGGTCTCCAATATTGAACGTCCTTCGCGGAAAGTTTCTGGTCGGGTGCTGTCGATCATTACAATAAATCCCAGCATGCCTTCGGATAGAATCTCCCACATAAAATCAAAACGTTTTTGTCCTGGTGTTCCAAATAAATAAAGCACAAGATCTTCATCCACAGTAATTCGGCCAAAGTCCATGGCAACCGTGGTAGCTTGCTTTACAGCGCGTTCGCTGGCATTGGTGATTTTCCGTTCAGTGGCAACTACATCGATTTCGCTAACTGAACGAATAAATTGTGTCTTACCTGCGCTAAACGGCCCTGTCACCACCATTTTGACGGTTTGCATAATAATTCAGCCTCAAAGAAAAAAATTAGATCGAGCGGATACGCGTGATCAACCGGTTTACCAGCGATTTCTGTTCTTCCCGGTTTTGGACAGTCGCTTGCGGGCGAGTGAGCTCCGCAGAAAGTGTTGTACCCTCATGTCGGATCACTTCCACGAGTCCGGCTTGCAGCAGTCCATAAACAATGCGGCGAATTTCGAGGTCACTCATCTTTGCCGCGGAGCCAATTTGTTTAATAGTGTTACGTGGATTGATATATGAAACAACGCGCCATTCTTCTACGCTTAGGTTCATTTTTTGCATCGACGTGCCAGGACGCTCAATAAACTTAAGTGCCATGTCAAGGCTGGGTATTTCATCTTGTAATTGTTCCCACTCGCGTAATTGACGTGCACCCTCAATGATCAGGTTCTCAAGATCAAGCCGCACAGTAATACGATCATCTGGTGGCAGCATTTCGTTTTCAAACCGGAAAGAGCCTTCCACCCAGGTGAACAAGCGGCGTACAATGTCAGTGAAATATGCCTGAAGTGCATTTAAGATATCATCTTGGGTAATATATCCGGCATTAATCAGCAGCAGTCCCAATTCTTTATCGCTGACGTGCGCCGCCCGCAGTTGGATGGCACGCAACTGACCTGTGGTGAGCCGATTTGAGCGGTGCAAGATTGTCGCCAGGTGGTTGTCCTCTTGCCCGGTTTGGGCATAGGACAGTTTCCCATTCCGGAAAGCGATACGAGCCGCCTCGTTGGGCCCTTCTATCACCAAAGTCCCGGTCTTATGGGCCAGGTTGATAAGATTTAGCAATTGTGTCACCGTAAAATCGCGCAGGTTGCCCCGGAGAGCCATTGACCGCCTCAATAGAATGCTTCTAAGAATGCTTCTATGTAAAAGAAACGCTAAAAGGATTATACATGCAAGGCATATAAGTGTAAATATGCAGCGATCTGCCTGGGAGCGGTACCAGGCTGAATGCAAACAATTTGAAAGGTGGCAGGCGGTTCGATTGTCGGTTTTTGGATATGGACCCTAAGAAAAGCCTTCGGGAAATTGGTTTATTCTGCCAGCTTTTCAACTTGTTGCCAGTAATGCAGGGCGCAAGAAGATCAAAGTAGCGTTTTAGCTTTATTCTATTGGTACTCATCCTAGTCCCCATTACTTTTGGGGGATGCGTGCGAAAATTCTCTGGTTGTATAATTAATGTATTAGTGGTGGCTATGGAAATTTGCGTGTAGTAAGATCAGGGTGGATTAAGCTATGTTTATAGGTAGCTGTTTGTTTTCGACTTGAGCCTGTAGTCCGGAAAACTTTAGAATTATTTGTGGGATTGTTTGGCGGCAGAGACTATTTTGTCTCCTTTGTGTCGTTTAACTTTGACATTGATCCAGGTATTATTGGTATTTGGTTGTTCCTTCCAAAAATTTTTCATTAAATCATGCCCTGATTGCGAGTCTGCGTTTATTCAATATCCAGTCCATTGAGACGCTAATTCATACAAAACTATATGTTGGCACAATGGAATTGTGTTCAAGGTAGTTAGCTGTTATTTTGACATTTGTTTCAAGAAGATGGCCAATGTGTATCATTAATAATTATGTAGTCTGGTAGGGAGAATTCATGACTAAAAAGGTTGATTTTTTTATTGCTCTTTTCTTGTTCAGCATCCTTTTATTTATTCCATTGATGCTCGATAGCAAAAATGCTTCAGCGCAGGATGTTCAAGCGGAGTGGGATGCTGTCATCGAAATGAGTCCTGACCAGGTTGTGTATGCTCAGAGTAATTTTGTAAAGCCATCTAACATTCCCGGAGCGAAAGGAGTTGCGCGCAGCATCGCTGCCCGCAATCTCGTTCTTTCTGGTGTGCAAGGCATCGATCAACTGCGCACCATACTCTTCGATGAACTATCCCCGGCCGTGGATTTTCTGGGTGGTCCAGTGGAGCTGACCCTGGTCTTGCCTGCCGGAAATGCTCCGATAACTTTGCAGCTTGAGGCTCGTCTAACAGCTGGCTATAGCTGGCAGGTTGTCTCTGATAGCCAGGCGCGCTACATTCAGAATGGAGAAGCCGCTTTCGTTACTCGCTATCGTGGCCTTGGCGCGCCTTCTCTTCAGACGATCCAGCTCATGCCCCGTGCAACTGGGGATGAGACCGTGCGACTGGTTTACAGGCGGCAGTTTGACCAGACCATTCCCACACACGCTCGCCTCAGTCTTAAAGTGCCCGAAACCAGTACTGTGGTTGAATTGAATGACCCGACTCCATCCGAGCCAGTAGATTCAGCCGCTACAACCAGCGTGAGTACTGATAATAAGATCAACCCGATTGCCGTACTACCCCTTAGAGGTTTACCAACCTCATGGGACTGGCGCACCCAGGGTATTGTTCCAGCGGTACGTGATCAAGGCAGTTGTGGCAGTTGTTGGGCATTTGGCACTGTTGCAGTGATGGAATCTGCAGTTATGAAGGCTGGCGCTCCATCTGCTGACCTTTCGGAGCAATTTCTGTTATCTTGTAATAAGGATGGTTGGAGCTGCAATGGGGGTCTAACCGCCAGCAAATATCATCTCGATACTCTCGGTAAAAGCCAGACTGAAATTGGTGCAGTGCTGGAATCGGTTAAACCTTATACGGCCACAAATGGGAGTTGCAGTATAGCGCTTCCCCATGCTTATAAAGCCGATAGCTGGCAGTTCATTGTCGCAAATGAATTTACCATGCCTACTGTCGATCAAATCAAGAATGCCATCTATACCTATGGTCCTGTTACCGCCGGGGTTTGTGCTGGTTCTGGTTGGAACAGTTATTCAGGCGGCACATTTGCTATTGATGAAAGCAGCCAGTGTGGAGGTTCCACTAATCATCAGATCGTCCTGGTAGGTTGGGATGATGCCACCGGAACCTGGATTCTGCGTAACAGTTGGGGCTCTGCCTGGGGCAATGCTGGTTATATGAATATCAAATGGGGAATTTCAAAAGTGGGTGAAGGCACATCCTGGATTAAATATGCGGGTACCTCACCGCTCCCAACCTCGACCTTGCTCCCGACCCTGCCACCAACCCTGCCACGTACACCGACGATTGCACCAACCTCAACAGCTAAACAAACATCAACACGTACCCCAACCTTGCCAGCACCAACCTTTACCCGTACCCCGATCGTATTATTTACTTCAACCCGTACTCCAACCCGTACCAGCACACCGGTGGTACCACCAACATCAATAACCTTACCGACTGCAACTCGAACCGCAACCCGTACGGTAACCCCGCTCCCTACTATATCACCGACCTTTACCCGGACTGCGTTGCCAACTTTTACCCGCACACCAACCCTGCTTCCCTCTAATGTCGTGCCGGCTGCGTATTCGCCATCGGGTGATACCTACGCTGCCAGTCCCACCTACAGCTGGGAAAGGCTAGGAACTGTCTCATCCTACATGCTCAGGGTCAAAGATCTTGCATCTGGTACTTATCTGATCGATGGCCTGGTGGTTGCCAGCACTTCTTGCAACACTGCGACAAACCGCTGCTCTAATACACCGGCCATTATGCTAACATTTAATAAAAATTATCAATGGCAGGTGGCTGCTGGTAGTGGCGCCTATTCTGCGCCTAAAACTTTTATACCTCTTGTTGGATTCAATTCCCAATTCAACGGTAGTGCTGCTGGCTGGGTAGTCCGCCCGGGTGGCGCATGGGCGAATTCTGCCACATCTCTTTACACAAATGGGGCTGCAAACCTGGTTTCAAGCGTCAGCTACGATCAAACCTTCAGTAATTTCACCTTTCAGGTACGAATGAAACGCGTCAGTCCCGCTGGCTATTCATCAGGTCTGGTAGTGCGCGGCATCCCTAATTTTAGTATCGATAAAGATTGGAAGACATCCTACCAATTTCTGTATCGTCAGAATGGAACTTTTAGCGTATGGAAAGGGATTAATGGTAGTTGGTCTCCCCTAAAAGATTGGACTGCATCGCCTTCAATTGTAACGAATGGCTGGAATACACTCAAAGTCATTGCTGATGGTAAGGATTTCCGATACTACATCAATGAAATTCTGGTCTGGTCTGGCTCAGATATTTCCCTGGTAAATGGTCAGGTTGGATTGTGGATGTACCGGGGATCATCGGCTGAAAATCTTGAAGTTGACTGGGCCGTCCTTGGCATGTCTGAATTGTTCAAGGCTGCTGAGAGGGTCGAAATAGGTCAGATTGAACTTAATCGGAAGTATGACCGCTTTGGCAAACCTCTCCGTTAGTAATACTCTGCCTGCCAATCCAGGTTCCCATCAAATGAAGCCAATAAGAATGGTTAATGTAACGAGTGACTTTTATGAATAGAAACCGATTCCCTGGCTGTCTAATAGCCATTGTTATCCTTCTGACTGCTTGCAGTAGTCAAGGAGCAGGAAGTACCAATGTGGCGCTTCCTACCATTCAAGCTACCGTTGCCACATCAGAGCCGCTTTCCTCTCCTGAACCAGCCGCTGGATCAGACAGTGAGCCAAAGAAAGGTAACCTTGTGCTAGATCTTACCGAAGAGCAAAATGGCTCAAAAGTGACGCTCAGCGTCGATGGTATCTTGCATGTTGTCGTCAGCGGAAACCCTACCACTGGTTTCACCTGGGAGACACAAAACCTGGATACCAGTCTTCTTCAACAGCAGGCGGAACCGGTTTACACCCGGTCCAATACTCTGGTGGGTGGCGGCGGTACTTTTGATTTTACTTTCAAGGCCATCAAGCCTGGTGATGCTACGCTGCGCCTGATTTATCACCGGACTTTTGAGAAAGATACCCCACCAGCACGCATCTATGAGGTTACAGTTAATATTCAAACCTGAATAATGGGTAATGCGACACGGCCAGATTGGGTTTTGTGCAAAAATAAACACAAAAGCTACTCGTCCATACTATTTTTATAGAAATGAACATAGCCATTACTGATGTTATTCAAGCATAAATTCAGCGATCATAGTTATCTACAGGCCAGCTCTCGGTTTTTCAGAGCTGGCCTGTCTGTTTTCTCTTTATTTTTTTAACGCTGTGAGCATGGCTTTGTACCTGGGCGGTTCTTCCTCGAAGATATAGATAACCGGAGCGACCACCACCCCACTGCCGCCAATCGAGCGCAGCTCGGTGATGGCGCCGAAAAGTTCATTACGGTGCACGATGATGTGCAGGTCATACCAGTTTGGGTCGCCATCTCGGTGAATGATCCGGCTGATAGTTGGGCCGTTAAGCCCGCCAATTGTTTTTTGCGCAAAAATTCGTCCGGCAATTGCTTCCGGATTTTCGCCGCGCATGTTGGCAAAAATCGAGACATTGTTTTGCGCACGGAGATAGGCTTCAATAAATTCGAGCAGTTGGCGAGCTACTGCCAATGCCTGTGGATTTGATTCGAGTACCGCTCTGTTTGCCGCTAAAACCGACTGAGAGCGTTGAATTTGTCCATCGCTGAGTGGACGCAGGCGATTGTCGCGCAGGGTCTGCCCGCTTGAAACCAGGTCCGATATCATATCTGCATAACCTATGGCCGGCGCAATCTCCAGGGTGCCTTCTGCGCTGACGATCGAAAACGGAATTGTATGCGCAGATAAGAAGCGTGAGGTTAGTTCTGGAAATTTTGTTGCCACTTTGAGCGGGCGGCCAAGAGCTTGGGCTTCGGTTCGCAGATCTTCGACTGTTTCAACTGAGTTCCAGCTTTCGGGAACCGCCAGTGCCAGAGCACATTTCCCATAGCCGAGCTCTTCGTGCAGAATCATGATCTCGCCATTTTCGCCGCGATGTTCTTCCAGCACATCCAGCCCGGTAATGCCAAAATCCACGCTGCCATTTCTGATGGAAATGACAATGTCGGTTGGACGTTGAAACAGCACCGTTAGTCCGGGGATGGATGGGATCGTCGCTTCATACTGGCGCGGATTTGGTTTGTAAATATCAATTCCGCAGGCCTTAAGAAACTCAATGGTTTCCTCGGCCAGCCGGCCCTTGGATGGGATCGAAAGACGCAGATCGGTTCGTTGCATAAGAGACTCCTTCTATGCGAGCACTCGCGGCAATTTTTGAGTATTTAGTAGATCAGCCGCAAGGTGGTTGGGAAATTAAAAGGCCCCTGGCTTTCTGGCCGGGGGCTTTTCTGTGGTTAGTTGGCACGAAACGAAACTAACCTGCTTTCCGGTCAGGCAGGTGGCGCAGGTGACAATGATGATGGGCGAAATTCAATTTCATGGCAGGAATCATTTTACTTGTTGGTTCATTTTCCGTCAATCAAAATTTAAGCAGGCTTTACCTGTCTTGCTGGTCTATTGTTCAAGTTTAGTTTTGGCTGTCCTTCAAATCGCTGATTTCGGTCAATTCACCGGTTACGATGAAGATTGTCCGTTCGCAAATATTGGTCACCCGGTCGGCGAAGCGCTCCAGGTTATGCGCCACCCACAAAAGCCAGTTGGCGCGTTCAATATTCTTTGGATCCTCCATGATGTAAGTCATTAGTTCGCGGTAGATCTGAATGTAGAGTGCATCAACTTCGTCATCTTCTGCCGGAATTGCGCGTGCTACCACAACGTCCTCATTCACAAAGGCGAGTAGGGCGCGGTGCAGCATGTCTGCGCCTTTTTGAGCCATACGTGGAATATCCACCAGCGGTTTTAGCAAGGGTTGTTCGCCCATGCGCACATTGATTATGCCGATGCCCTTGGCATAATCACCCATGCGTTCAAGTTCGCTGATCACTTCAAAAAATGAAGCCAGCAAGCGCAAATCATGTGCCATGGGCTGCTGGGTTGCAATAATGATCATTACCTGATTTTCAAGTGCAAAGCGCTTCTCGTTTATTTGCTTATCCAGCGCAATTACCTTGCGAGAGGCAGCTATATCCCTCTTCTTCATGGCATCCACAGCATCCAGTACATTTTGTTCAACCAGGCTACCCAGTAAGATAATCTCGTCTTTCAATTGTTGGATTTCTGTTTCAAAGGTTTTACGTAACATAGTGCACCTCGTTTTTCTTGTTGATGAATTGTGGTCCGGCTAACCAAATCGACCGGTAACATAATCTTCGGTACGCTTGTCAGTTGGCGCAGTGAACAGCGTTTTTCCTTCAGCGTGCTCCACCAGTTCCCCTTGTAGAAAGAACGCAGCGTAATCGGCTGTCCGAGCTGCCTGTTGAACTGAGTGCGGCACCAGAATAATGGTGTAATTCAATTTGAGTTCTTGTAGCGATGCTTCGACTTTGCTCGTGGAAATTGGGTCCAGCCCAGAAGTAGGTTCGTCTAGCAGGATGATTTCAGGCTCCAATGCCAGAGAACGTGCCACGCATAAACGCTGCTGCTGACCGCCGGAAAGGGCAATTGCCGGATCGTCGAGACGATCTTTGACTTCATCCCAAAGTGCGGCCTGTTTCAATGAGCGTTCCACCGCTTCGTTTAGCTTTGAGCGACGATTTTCGCCCATTACTTCCAGTCCGTAGGTGATATTTTTTCGAATGGACATTGGCAACACAACCGGCCGGGCGAATACCATACCGACTTTGCGCCGCAGTTTAATCACATCAGTTTTGGGGTCAAGAATATTTTCCCCGCTGAGTAAAATGCGCCCACTTGTGGCTTTTACTTCCGAAAGATCGTTCAGCCGGTTAAGACAGCGCAGTAAAGAAGATTTACCTCCACCTGCCGGACCAAACAAGACCGTAATGGCATTTTCCCGAATGGCCAGGCTGATATTGCGTAGCGATTCTGTGCCATCATCATATTGCAAGCTGAGATTTTCGATGACGATTTTATCTTTCACTCTTATTTTCCACGGACCATGCGGACAAGAAGCGAGATCAACCAGATGATAACCAGGCAAACCAGCAGAAAATCTACCTGGTCTGGTAGTGGGCTAATCCTAAGGAATCCCACAAACATGAGCAATAGCAGGTTTCCAATAGAAGTGAAGGCATTTCCAATTAGACGTGCTACCTGGTCAAGTAGTTGATTGGGTGTAGATGGTGGCATGTGTACCTCCAATAAGATGGAACCAAAATAAAATAAAAAATCCCGGTTGAATTACCACTGCCTGCGTGCCCGAGCTCTTGACCGGATGACGGTCGCGATCAGGTTCATACCCAATACAAAAGTAATTAATACTAAGGCAGTGCCATATTGGATCTGGAAAGGCATTTCTGGCACCTGGGTGGAGATCACGAACAAATGATAGGGTAGTGCCATGGTTGCATCAAAAACTGAATTGGGCAAGCGCGGCAGAAAAAATGCCGCACCAGTAAAGAGGATGGGGGCAGTTTCTCCTGCGGCTCTTTCCAACCCCAGTATTACGCCGGTAATGATGCCAGGTAATGCCTCTGGCAGAACGATCCGGCGAATGGTTTGCCAACGGGTTGCGCCCAGCGAAATTGAGACAGTCCTGAAGGATTGCGGTACAGCTCGCAAGGCTTCTTCTGCCGTTGAAATAATGACCGGTAAAGTCATGATCGAAAGCGTGAGTGAAGCCGAGATGATACTTGTTCCAAACTTTAGAAAGAGAACGAATAGACCCAGTCCAAACAATCCGTAAACAACCGAGGGGATTCCGGATAAGTTAATGATGGCGATACGGATAACGCGTGTCAGCCAGTTGTCTGCGGCATATTCTGATAGATAAATGGCCGCGGCCACACCCAGTGGCACAGAAAAAATAGCTGTTCCAATCGTCAGATAAAAAGTGCCAACGATGGCAGGCATGATGCCACCCTGGCGCATACCATCATGTGGAAACCCGCTTAGAAACTCGAAAGAAATTGCGCCTCCACCCTGCCAGATGATATAAATTACAACGCCAATGATGGGAATGACGGTCAGAGCGGCCATCATTGTTAGCAGGCCGAAGCCCAGGCGCTGGGTGAGATTGCGATTGATGATTGACGTTTTTTTCATTTTATCTGGTCTATTCTTGATATTTACCTTTTGCCAGTTTTCCAATCACACGCCCTGTCAGGATAATACCTTTTCGGCGCGTTTCTGTGAGCGGAAAACAACCGCTGAGGCTGTCACGTTGACGATGAGGGAGATAATGAAAAGTACCATTCCGATGAAAAATAAAGTGTGATAATGAATGCTGCCGTTCGCCACTTCGCCCATTTCGGCGGCGATAGTGGCTGTCATGGTGCGTACTGGGGCAAAGAGCGCACCTGGTGTAATTGCCAGCACTGGCGCGTTGCCAGTCACCATCATGACTGTCATGGTTTCGCCGATTGCGCGACCGATCCCCAGCATTACTCCGGTTAGCACACCTGAGCGAGCTGCCGGGAGGGTTACCTTCCAGATTGTTTGCCAGCGTGTGGCTCCCAGTGCCCAGGCGCCTTCGCGGTAAGATCGCGGCACAGAGTCGAGGGCATCTTCTGCCACCGAAACGACTGTTGGCAGGGCAATTGCACCCAGTAGGAGCGAACCGGTGAAAGCGGTCAAGCCGGTTGGTAGATTCAGCAAAATCCGTAAATAGGGCGCAAGTGCAAGTATACCTAAAAATCCAAGTACAACAGACGGTAGGCCACCCAATAGTTCCACCAGGGGTTTTAATATTTCACGTGCCCAGCGTGGAGCAATTTCCGAGATGAAGATGGCTGTTCCGATCCCGAAAGGAACCGCGATCAAGGTCGCACCCAGGGTCACAATGATTGAGCCGCTGATCAGTGGCAAAATACCAAAATACTTTTCGATTGGATACCAGCGCAACGCAAACAGGTCAGAAAGTTGGACTTCTTGCAGCGTTGGCAGTCCCTCGCGCAGCAGAAAATAAAAAATGAGCGCCACAAACACGATCGCAGAATATCCCGCGGCGCGGATGGCGCGAGTGATCATGTATTCTCGCCAGTTAAGATTCGATTCCATTATTTCACCTTAATATCGGCACAAAACCCAACCTGGCTACAATAAGTTGAGCATCCTCGGAGACGATCCAATCCAGATAATCTTTTTCTGCACCGTTGGCCTCGCCCGCCGTATACATATACAGGTCGCGTGCAATCGCATAACTTTTGTCATTGACTGTTGCGATGGACGGCAGCTCGTAGGCCTGGCCTTCTTGTTTGGCGATGGCTATCATTTTTAAGTCTTTCGGAACATAGCCCAGCCCATCATAGCCAATTGCGTTAGGGTTTGAGCGCAATTCGTTAATGATCCCCTCTGATGATGGCAGTAGTAGAGTATCCATCGAAAAGAGAGTTTTATTTTTTTTGTCGCCAAGCCTCAGGACAGTTTCTAGAAAATAAACATGTGTGCCTGAATTGGTTTCGCGCGAGAGGCGCACAATCGGCCGGTCTTCACCGCCCACTTCTTTCCAGTTGACGATTTTACCGCTGTATATATCGGAAATTTGTTGAAGAGTCAACTGGTTGACCGGGTTTTCCGGATTGACGATCACCGCAATTGCATCGCGGGCGATGATATGTTCCACTGGCTGAATGCCTCTTGCCTGGGCCTGGGTTAGCTCATCGGCGCTGATCTTACGGGATGCGTTGGCAATATTCACCGTACCATTGATCAGTGCCGCAATACCCGTGCCTGAACCACCACCGGTGACCGAGATGCGAATATCTGGGTGTACGCTCTGGTACTGTTCTGCCCAGGCCAGCGCCAGGTTGACAATCGTATCAGAGCCTTTGTTTTCAATATAGGCTGAAGCAGATCCATCAGCAGATTGCCCCGTTTGCTTTGAGTCGCAGGCGGAGAGCAGTAAAGATAGGCCAAGCAGGATGGAAAATAGAATTCGGTTCATACGTATTGCGATTATATCGTTAACAGGCTGTTGTTAATAAAGTAAAATTCAGCTATGAGTGATAACCCTGTCTTTTTGGTACGTGATCTTGATTTTTATTATGGCCGCTCGCTGGCTCTTTCAAAAATCAACATAGATGTAAAGCCGCACATGGTTACGGCATTGATTGGCCCTTCCGGTTGCGGAAAATCTACTTTTTTGCGCTGTCTAAACCGGATGAATGACACCATTGTTGGTACGCGTGTTGAAGGCCAGGTGCTTTTGAACGGTAGCAATATTTATGCTGATGATATGGATGTTGTTGATCTGCGTCAGCGGGTGGGCATGGTCTTTCAAAAACCCAACCCATTTCCGCAGTCCATTTTTGATAATGTTGCTTTTGGTCCCAGGGTTCTCGGAACTACCGCGAGCAAAACCGATCTGGAAGAAATGGTCGAGACCAGTCTGAAAAAAGCGGCCTTGTGGGAAGATGTTAAGGATAAGCTGCACTCTGATGCGCTTGGTCTGGCGCTTGGGCAGCAGCAGCGTCTTTGCATTGCCCGCGTACTTGCCACAAAACCAGATGTGATTCTCATGGACGAATCGACCTCCGCGCTGGACCCGATTGCCACTCTGCGTATCGAGGATCTGATCCAGGAATTGAAACAGGATTACACCATTGTTATTGTGACCCACAATATGCAGCAGGCCGCGCGCGTTTCCGATTTTACCGGCCTGTTTTGGTTGGGTAAGTTGGTTGAATTTTCGCAAACAACTGAAATCTTCACACGCCCCAGTCAGGAGCTGACTGAATCCTACATTACTGGAAAAATGGGGTAGCAGATTGTTTCGCGAACCCTATCGACAAAGGGCTGCCACCTGGCGGCCCTTTGTCGATTCTTGAGTTTCACTTCGTAGAGTTTTCAGGTTTATAGGTTTTCTACAAAGTTCTTTGCTTCCACCAGGGATGCATTTGTATAAGAACGATAAAGCTTGATCGCCTCTATCAAGCTACCTTTCCGTTTTAAATCGGCCACATCCGGATAAATGCTTGCGGCTGGCCTATCTACATAT
>JAPLGT010000089.1:0-47315 GCA_026390035.1 Chloroflexota bacterium | reverse complement strand
ATTTACGCGGGCTACCACTGCTTGCGGGTTGGCGGTTAAAACATTAATTTCGCCTTCCAGCTTGGTCCGAGCGTAACCCCCGAGCGGGTTGGGGCTGTCGTTTTCGGTATAGATGCGATCCTGAGTACCATCAAAGACTGCATCTGTAGAGATGTGCACAAGGCGCACACTGTGTTTTGCGCAGGCTTCCGCTAGTTCTCCGGGAAGTTCTGCATTCAGGTGTTGAGCGCCCTTGGGGTCCATTTCGCAGGCATCGATATTGGCGTTTGCCGCAGTGTGGATGATCGCATCGGGGTGGAGCGTATTTATTAAGTGAGAAGTAACCCCCGGCTGTGTCAGGTCCGTGTGGATTAATTCAAAAGGTGTATCATGCAGTTTCCCACGATCCACGCCGATAATGGAATGGTTTTTCCACTTTTCCAGGCATAGATTTAGACCAAGCAGTCCGGATGCGCCAGTAACCAAAATCCGCATCATAACTCAGTCACCAGGAAGCAGCACTACGTGAGGTTTGACAAGTGACAACTTATCCATTTTATCCTTCAAACCGGGCATTCTCAGCCTCTGATTTTATCTCTTGTATGCGGGGAGTCAATCTTGGCGAATTGCCAGGAAAAGCCCGGCGTCTTTGGTAACCGTCAGCACTGGATTTGATCTCAACTTGATTTCTAGCGATTGGTGTAGGTTTTCCAGTTCTGCTTCTGATAGTTCTGTGTTTAGGCTTGAGCGAATATAAGCGATCAACGGTTCTATTTCGGTGATCCGCAGGTTATCTTCATAGCGGTGTATTTCTATGTCCATAAAAAGTGGCGATAGTTGCTTCCGGCCATTTTCGAGAGTGAAGGCAATCCTGAAGGGTTGGTAGTTTTTACCCAGGCTGATTTGTTTTACCCAGGTATGCAACTCTTCCAGATGTTTCTCTCCATTCGTGGCAGCGACCAGGTGTCCACGTGGTTTCAGTACTCGCCGTATCTCCTGGAGCGCTTTGAGCTGGTCAGGAACATGATGCAGGACGTGGTTTGCGATGACGATGTCGAAAGTCTCATCAGGGTAAGGAATTGACTGGGCATCAATCTGCTCATATTTGAAAGCTCGTCCAGTGATAACCAGGTTGCGCCAGGCCGCCAGGCACATGTCATCAGATAGATCGCTTAAGGTAATGCTCCACTCAGGTGAAATGCGCTGGGCGCAGGTGCTCCACATGTAGGCGGGGCCGCAGCCCAACTCAAGTACGCGTGCCTGTCTGGGAAGTCTTTCAAGGCTGTCAAAAACCCAGGGAAACCAGCCCTGTGGGTTGGTGCTAAAGCGATAGTGCAGGCTTAGCTGGGCATCCAGGTTGGCTGCGTTCTGATACTGGTTGTTTTTCAGGTAAGCGAGATTGGTAATTTTGGACATTTTGGGCATTGGTAATTTTGTTGCAGGTCCAATATATTTAATTATCAGGAAATGCCCGGATTTTGTGCTGTTTAGCTTAGTGTGTGCTGTCTTTTTTTATGATGATTAGTGGGTACTGCCCGTTTTCGCCCAAAAAGGCCGGAAAGATATCTTCCAACCAGAAAACAAAACGCAGAAATAGTTTTCCGCCCAACCTTGGATGAATAAACCAGCGGAGCAGGCGCGTGGAAAGACTGCGCCATGGACGAATTTCCAGCGGCATCTGGTTGCCAATTTCGCGTTTGAGCCATTCCGGTGTCATCTTGCGGACAAAAGTGCCGTCCGGCGATTCTTCATCCAGCCAGTTTTTCTTTTTCTTGGCGGACTTTCCCGAAAGCCGCCGCATCAAACCAATCATGGGCTCGGCCATGCGGCTGAGCAGCGGTTCATGCCAACCGTTAACGACTGCTGCTGTTCGCCCGGGTTTGAGCACTCGGTAGAGCTCGCGATATGCACGCGGGTGTTCTTCCAGGGCCAGGTGATGAATTGCGTGCATTGAGACTTCAGCGTCAAAACTGTTTTCCCTGAATGGCAGGTTTGCCAGATCTGCAACCACGAATAGGCCATGATCGCCGATCCGCACGCGAGCTTCACGCAGAGCCTGGATGGAAATATCCAGACAAACGCGCTTTTCGTAGCCTTTTGAGTAGGTGAGATAGTCTTGATATTGAACTGGGCCGGAACCAGCATCCAGTAGAAATCTGCCCGTTGGGATCAATCCAGAGTTGACTCGCAGGCGAGTTCTGTGAATGTACTCCGCAGTTACCGGGCGCAAGTCCTCATAGCGGGCGTTTTGATAACTTCCGTCTGCTTCCTGCTGCCAGCCAATTTCATCGTAAAATTCGCGAACTTTTTGTTTTGTGTCGGTCATATTTTTAACTTTATTCAAGCCCAGGTTACCGGTTTGCCGGCGAGATAATCAAAAGTTTTGCCAAATTCAGCCCGGCCGGCTTCAGAGATCACCCGCCCGACAGGCCATTCATCCAGGTCTTTCCAGAAGTGCATTAATCGCCAGGGGAACGGCAGGGGGAAATCGAAGAAAAAACGGTAGGCATAGTTCCAAGCAGATTCAACCTGTTCAGGGGTCAGCCTGTGCGCTGGTAAATCGGAGAGCAGTCTGTCTGCCGTGTCAAAATATTCACTCCAGCTGGATGGATCGTACGTGAAACCTCGTCCACGGTAATGTGTCTGTCCTGCCAGGATGACAGGTACACTGCGCATGGCCATTTCCATTCCAACGGTTGTGGTGTAGGCTAATCCAAGCCCAGCGATTTCCATCAGATCATAAGTGTTGACTTTTTCCAACGGTTCGATCAGCTTGATGTGTTCGGGTATAACTGGCAGGGTTGCTTTGATCAGATCCAGGCTGGATGGTCCTTTCATCAGTCGTTCTCCAGGATGCACGCGCACTACAAGTTGAACATCCGACCGCCCTGCGAAATATTGCACAGTTTTTGTAATCCATTCTGCCATGGATGCAGTGAAGATGTTGCGCCCAAGTGTCAGGCTGTCACCTAAGACGTTCGTGGCCAGCAGAACCACCGGACGGTTGTCCAAACCAAGCGCAGCGCGCTGAGCCTCACCACCTACTGATGCCACATCTTGCCAGAAACGTGTGCCTTTACCATACTTCCCTGCGCTGGTGCGCGCATTTTCCAGCCCTGCGATCTGTTCGCGTTCGGTTTCGGTGAGTGCAGTATTGCCTCGGGCTGCCCAGAGTGCATCCGTGTTTTGCTGCATGACGATATTATTTTGTGAAAGCCAGATTTGTTCGCGCTGGTCGTTGAATTCGTAAGTGATGGCCAAAAGATCGAGCTGCCGGGCTACCTGGTAGAAAATACCCAATTCGGTTACCAGTCCATTGGGGATCAGTACTGCGTCTGGCTGTTCTTTTTCCAGTACAGATAGGGCTGCCAGCGCAGCAGCGCGATTTCGCATTACTCGCAGCTTGTAAAGATCAGATTTCCGGTCAAAATCTTCCACCTGCAGGGTGTACATGGTATCAAAGGCCGAAGCATTTTCGACGGCCTGTTCCAATTCGGGTGGTAGATATTCTGCAGTTTTGGTATCGAGCAGGGATATGGTTCGGATGAGACCATTCAAAGGTGAGAGCACCTGGCGAGTATAGAGATCCTGCCGGCGAAGATCGAAGGAAGAGATCTGCTTGTGCCAATCTCCATAGGGCAGATAGGCAATTGTTACATCATACCCAAGCCCGCGCAGTGTCAGCCCAATGATAGCCGCCTGTTCCACCCAGTAGTGCAGCGTGGCGAACAGGATAATCCGCTTGCCTTCATGAGTTTTTTCACAGATCTGTTTTACTTGTTCCAGCGCCGCAGGCAAGGCCTGTTCCAGCTGCGACAGGTTATAACGCGTCTGAGGCCGGCCGGGGCGCAGGGCGTTATAAAGTTCGGCTGAATAAGGGATTTTTCCGAGCAGGTCTTTTATGGTCATGGATGTGTATTTGGTCTCAGGTTGCAAAAATCAGGCGGTATGGTTTACCAGGAAACCGGGACTGGACAGGTTTACCGATCGAGATTCTCAATGGTCCAATCGAGCCGAGGCCTGAGCGGCCCCTGTCTTTGTTCAGCCCACTGCATGCCTGGTGCGCCCATTGGGTCGACATTGAAAGCCAGGGCATTTTCGTCCATGAAATAGCGCTTCACGCCGAAGGAGCTTGCGTTTACGCCCAGAATATAGCGTCCTTCATTAAGCAAGTCGCCGGGGATTTTACAGCAAGAAATATAGTGTCCAGGCTGGCGGGTGGAGTGTTTTTCATATAAATCGGCATCATCAACATCAAAGGAGGTAAATACATATTCGCCTCGCACTGTGCTGAGATAGACTCCCACTCGCAGGCCGGTGACTGGCGCGGTAAGCTGATATTCCATTTCGATGGTGATGGGTTCTGTTGAGCGTAATGAGTCAGCCACCGATCCACGGGCGTCTTTCACATATAGCGCCACAGGCAAAAAGGGCGCAGCCCTGGCTGGGATTTCATCTGCAGCCCAGATTCTTTCGCCTGCCTGCGCCTGTCCAGAAGCGAGGTAGTAATCCACGGCTTCGCTGGTCGGTGCACGTTTGACGAGTTGGCCTTTTTGCATGACGATGGCGTCTTGAGTCAGGCGCAAAATTGCGCTCATGTTGTGACTAACAAATAGCACTGTGCGTCCCTGGGCAGCCACATCATTCATTTTGCCCAGACACTTGCGCTGGAACTCAGCATCACCAACTGCTAGAACCTCATCGACGACTAGAATCTCCGGTTCGAGATGTGCTGCAACTGCAAATGCCAGTCGCAGGTACATACCCGAAGAATAGCGCTTGACGGGAGTATCAATGAATTGTTCCACTTCTGAAAAAGCCACAATCTGGTCAAAATTGCGCTCAATTTCAGCACGCTTCATACCCAGAATGGCACCGTTCATGTAAATGTTCTCACGCCCGGTTAATTCTGGATGAAAACCGGTGCCCACTTCGAGCAGGGAACCAACCCGACCTCGGACAGAGACTGTGCCTTTGGTGGGTTCTGTTACCCGCGCGAGGACTTTGAGAAGTGTACTTTTCCCGGCTCCGTTGCGGCCTATAATGCCAAGTACTTTGCCTTCTTCCAGGTCAAAGGAAACGTCTTTCAGCGCCCAGATGAAGCCTAACGCCTGAGAAGGGTATTCCGTTTTATTGTGCTTCAAGACTGATGCGGCCAGTCGAAATGGCGCCTTGGCGGCATCCATAATCTGATCACGCAGCATTCCATACTGGAATTTTCCAGGCGCAAGCCCGATTTTGTAGCGTTTTGAAATATTTTCTACTCTAATGGCAATCGTCATATTCTTTTCCACGTAGCAATAACGCTAACTAAATCGTATCCGCAAAAGTTCTTTCCATATTTCGGAAGTAAATCAGACCGGTGACGAGTACCAGCAAGGCAATTGCCGTCGAGATCGCCACAAGAATGTCTGGGGCGTTGCCTTTTCCCAACAGGGCCCACCGAAATCCGTTTACAACGCCAGCCATTGGGTTGAGTGCATACACCATCTGCCATTTATCCGAAATTACTTTGGATGAATAAGCCACCGGGGTGACAAACAACCAGAACTGGGTTATGAATGGCAATGCGTAACCGACATCGCGGTATTTTACGTTGATGGCTGAAAGCCACAGGGCCACACCGAGCGCCGTGATGATGGTCAGCAGTATGAAAACCGGCACGGCCCAGAGCGCATCCAATGTTGGCGAGACTTTGTAATAAACCATCATGGCACCCATGATGACAAAGGCAATTGCAAAATCAACCAACCCACCCAACACAGACGACATTGGTAGCACCAGCCGTGGAAAATAAACCTTTGAAATCATGTTGTGGTTGGATGTCAGTGATCGGCTGGCAGTATTAAGTGCGGTGGTGAACAAACCCCATGGCAGTAGCCCTGCGAACGAGAATATTGGATACGGAATACCATCAGTTGAGACTTTGGCAACATTATTAAAGAGAAAATTAAAAACCAGCATCGTCATCAACGGTTGGATAACAGCCCAAAGCGCGCCCAGCAAAGTCTGTTTATAACGCACCATAATATCGCGCCAGATCATGAATACGACCAGCTCGCGGTATTGCCATAAGTCACCCAGATTCAGCGCAGCGAATCCGCTGGTCGGGCGGATGTAGACGGTTGTCGGTTCAGGTTTTGTGATTTCAGTCATTCGTTTTGTTGTCCACTGATAATCTCGAGCAGGTGAAAGAGATTATTTAATTTTTTCTCGATTGGTTCTGTACCATTCGATGGTACGCTGCAAGCCTGTTTCAAATGACATATGTGCCTGCCAGCCGAATTTATCTCTGGCGCGCGAGACATCCAGGCCACGGCGTGGTTGCCCATTAGGTTTGGTTGTGTCCCAGGTCAGTTTGCCATCGAAGCCGGTTAGGCGAATAATCGTCTCTGTCAGATCTTTGATTGAGATTTCAAAGCCAGCCCCCAGGTTAATTGGATCTGAGCTGTTATATTCTTTTGTGGCGGCCACAATGCCTTCCGCTGCATCTTCCACGTATAGGAATTCGCGAGTTGGGGTGCCATCGCCCCAAACAATGATTTCCTTGTCGCCACGTTCCTGGGCATCGATGGATTTACGGATCAGGGCCGGAATGACATGCGATGAGGCTGGATTGAAATTATCGCCCGGTCCATAGAGATTGACTGGCAGCAAAAAGATGGAATTAAAGCCATATTGTTCGCGATAGGATTGAGATTGGACCAGCATCATTTTTTTTGCCAGACCGTACGGTGCATTAGTCTCTTCGGGATAGCCGATCCACAGGTCCTCTTCTTTAAATGGCACTGGGGTGAACTTGGGGTATGCGCAAACCGTTCCGATGGCAGTAAACTTACCGACGCCATTTTGCCAGGCCTGGTGCATCAATTCAACGCCCATGATCAAATTATCATAGAAAAATTCCGCTGGGTGTTCGCGGTTTGCACCGATACCACCTACATGCGCTGCCAGATGGATGACGACTATGTTCTTTGGGTCGATCTCCTTCAAAGTGTCCTTGTATAAACGCCGGATATCGTCGCGATCTACCAGGTTATAGTTTTCAATTCGCGGGATAATGATATCTGTAGCGCCAGCAGTTTTCAGCTTTTGGATCACAAAAGATCCCAAAAAACCAGCACCACCGGTCACCACTACGCGTTTCCCGTTCCAGAAATTATCGATCACGTTGTCTCCTTCCACCACACACCCAAAGAGATCTGGCGAATGCAGTAAACATATATCCTGGTTTTGTCTGAGCTATATTGTGCAGAAAAAAGTTTATCGGACGATAAATTGCGCATTCCGATAGCGTTCGTGTTGAGGTTCTCGGATCAAACCAAGACGAAGAGCATTGACCACTTCGCGTACGCCATCATCTACATTAAGCATGGCTTTAAAGCCCAGCTCGTGGTGGATCTTATCAAAAGATACTGTGATATCGCGCACATCACCACCAAAGGTCAAATCTTTATATTGGACGAAGGTTTCCGGCAAGCGCTTGATCACCAATTGCACAATCTGGTCCTTGGTGTAATTTCCGTTACCGGTTCCTAGATTGTATACCTGTCCGCGCACTTTTTCATCGGGCGCATCCATGCTCATAATTAAACCGCGGACTACGTCCTGTACGTGTATGAAGGATCGTGAGTATCCACGTTGATAGATCAAAAGCTCACGTTTAATGAAAGCATCCAATACAAATTGATTCACAACCAGGTCAAAACGTGTGCGAGGTGAGACGCCGTAAAGGGTCGCGAGTCGGAAGACAAGTGCTCCCTGCGGAAGTAAAAGTTCTTCAGCCGCGATTTTAGTTTCTGCATATAAGGACTGAGGATTTAATGGAGATTCTTCTGTTACGGGGAGTCCGTCAGGCGAAGTTCCATATGCGCTATATGTGGACGTGTATACAAAACGACCTACCCGTAAACTCTCTGCCTGATCCAGAATATTCCGGGAGGCATCCACGTTGTAATGCCAGGCCGCCTGCTTACCAACTGCTTGACAGGCTGGGAAACCGACAATACCTGCTAGATGGAATAAGATGTCTGGTCGGGGCCAGCTCCTGGGCAGTGAATCGCGTAAACTGCGAGCTTCGGTAACATCAGCCTTCGAAAAGTGAAAATTTGGATGCGATAAAAAGGTCATCAATGATTCGCCGCCAAAAAGCAGATTATCGATCACTGTGACGCGGTGACCATGCTGTAATAGTTGAGCTGTCAGAAGAGAGCCAACATATCCGGCGCCGCCTGTGACAACTACATGTTTTTGCGATGGGTTCATTTTGCCTCCGCATTGATAAGTGCCACGCCCAGACCCCGTACTTCCAAAACAGGGATGCCGGGCTGGTCTGCGATGGTAATACCTTGCTCAAGACAGGTCAATCGGCAAATATCGGCAACATCGCCTTCGCCCACCAGGCGTAGCCGGTCGAACCCATCAGCTTTCACCTGTTCTACATATTCTTTTACCTTTTGACGTACGCGGCGGTAAAGGTTGAACTGTTGTTCAACGTAATCCACAGTCAAACGTGCACGTAAAGCCAGCCCTTCAGCGGTGATAAGATAACGCAGTTTCCGGCGCTCAGCGTGCATCACTTTAACATAGCCTTTGGAAATCAGGCGTTTGAGATGCCAGTTTACAGTGCCTACCGCTATGCCAAGCTGCGTGGCGAGATCGGCCTGGGTTACATCCGGTTGATGCTCAATATTGTCGAGCAGGGAAAGGTCGCGGGTGGTTTCGTAAGAAGGTTCCATAGTCTGAAATTCAGCGGCTGAAATTATATCATCAATATTCAACAGCTGAATTTTGCTGCCTGCTCTGATCCGAGCGAATGTTTTCCGGGCCTTTATTTTCCCTGTGGGTATTGTGTCGGAATGTTTTCCAGTATCGATTTGGCAACACTGCCTCGCTCCGAAATTTTTAATGGGGGATGCAGGGTCACCTGGATGGTGCTTGTGTCTGGCACCAGGTTCATCTCTTGTAAATCTTGGGCAGAGATAATAACGATGGGATATTCGTCAGAAATTTCTATTCACCACTGAAGGCGCTCATCAGGTCATATCTTGCGGCAGTTTACCCATCCTTATCAGCTCGCAAAGACTGCTGGTCGTTTTACACCTGCCCGAGGCAGGCTGAAGTGCACCACCGGCAAGTCACAGCAAATTATTGACAGGTATTGTCCCGGATTCGGCGGCGATAATAACAGCGTGTTGGAAGAGCTTATTGGTTTGTTGCTCTATCAGTTTTACACTTTTGAATTGCTGCAAAGTGTAGCCGTCGAGCCTATGTTGTAGCCTGACGATATCATCAGCTCGCTGTGTTACAAGCAGTACGAGGCGGTTATCACGTTGGGTAAGTAGGCTTTATTCGGCCTGTTCAGGTCTCTCACCGCATGCCGAACCAAGCGGAAGACTGAAATAAAACCAATGGCGCTAGTTGACGAAAGCCATGAAGTGACCTAATCTGGTAGTTGGGCAACCAAACAGAAAGGAGAATGCCATGATCACAATCGGTTCTATCACCGAGCTGTTTTGTCGTATTGCTATTACATTGGCAATGTTCAATGTTTTGGTTGAATAGGACGGAATTCAAGTTGACAAACTCGGTAATGTTTACTTCTCCTTGACTCCCTTCAGCCTCTGAAACCAGCACCATAGGTTAAATACCATTTCTCTATGCTGTTTTGGACTGGGAATGAACCAGTTTTCCTTTTTTTGAACGTGGCAGGCGTTTAATCTCCAACTCGCGTTTCATGGCGCTGGTCCGGTCAGGTTGTTCTTCGATATAAACCATTTCCACGGGGCGACGCATACGCGTGTAACGTGCACCTGTTCCGGCGTTATGTTGTTTCTCACGCCGTACCGGATCTGTGGTCCAGCCGGTGTAAAAGGTTCCATCAGAACACTTAGCGATATAGCAATAAAAAGGCATACCTTTATTTTTTGTTTTCTTTCTGCCGGCTTCCCAAAAAAATACGCTTAAGGATGTCTCCGCTTTTTGGGGGTTCCGGTTTTTCCATCGACGCGCCCCAATCGGCGCGCAGGCGTTCGTTCAACCATTTTTCGCGGTCAGTAAGCGCCATGTCCAAGCGTTTTTGCAGGTCGGCCTGGTCACCTTTTTCAATTGCTGCGCGTAAATGAGTTAGCGCACCGATTGCATTGTCCAGCACACTGGTTGCGCCTAATGGATTGTGCAAAAGCGCTTGCGTGAGCGCTTCAAGTGTGTCCGTGCCCAAGGCTGCGGTTGCTTGCGCGAAAGGACGGCCAGCAAAACGGCGCGCCTCTGCCCAACCTGGCTGGCCCACCGTGGCATTCAATAAGGCGGCTGAAATTATTTGCGGTAACAGATGGGCAGTCATTGTCATTCCATCGGCTTCAAGCATATCCAAGAAAATTCTCTGGGCTCCGAGTAATTCCACCAGGTCAGATGCCAATTTTAGGGCTTGCGAAGAAGTGCCCGCCGGGGCTGCGATGCCAACAGTGGCGCCTTCAAATAGATCTGGTCGGGCTGCTTCGATTCCGTACTCCGTCTGTTCGAGTGCATCGGGATTGACAGATGGAACCAGGCCTATATAATGTCTTCCGGCCGGGATTCGCTTTTCAAACCATTGATGAGCTGCTGATTTCTGGGATGAGAAATCCAGAACAACCGCATCTTCGCGCAGGTCTGGCGCGATTAATCTGAAGGTCTCATCGACCTGGTCGAGTGGAATACAGAGCGCAACTACATCTGCGCCTTCGATGGCTGTAGGTAGGTTGAACTTGACGGCATCAAATGCGCCCAATCCTTTGGCCTTGTTCTGAGTTTCGAGCGCGCGGTCATACCCTATGCGTTTGATCCGCTCAGGGTATTTGGCGAGTGAAAGGCCGATTGAGGTGCCGATCTGCCCAAGGCCGATAACCGTAATCTGGACTGTCATGAATTGCTCCTGAATTAATGTGCCATGCACCGCAGGGTGCATGGCACATTATACACAAGTTCCGGCTTGATACAACCCAACGGGGTGGTAGAATCGAGAGAGCCGGGGACGCCGACCCCGGCTCTCCTTTCAAAGGAGGAGAAGAGAAATCACTTTTTACTACTCTTAATTTATCACCAACGCTTATACTTTACTTGACGATTGCCCTACGCTTGCCCTACGCTGATGCGTAACTAACAATTATGTAAACTGAAAGCACAATCATTTATAACAATGACCGGAAAACCTGCTATGACTCTTATATTAACTGCTGGCCTGGCTGCCCTCTCAACGGTGTTATATAACCTGTTCCAAAAAATGACCCCATCAAATGCCAACCCGGCCTTGGCCCTGACGGTCACATACGGTGTGGCGATTGGGATGACATTCGCGATGTTTTTGATTTTCCCCGCCGGCAGTTTGACAAGCGCATTCCAAAAATTGAATTGGGTCAGTTTTGCGCTTGGGCTGGCGATTGCCGGTGTGGAAATTGCCACCCTGCTGGCCTACCGTGCAGGTTGGGAGCTAAGTCTTTTGGGGGTCATGGTAAATGTGTTGGCTTCGTTGGTGCTTGTAATATTGGGCGTTATTCTTTTCAAAGAAAAGTTGAATCCCATCAACTACATTGGCATCGTCGTCTGTATTGTCGGGTTGATGATGCTTAATTTCAAACGCTAATATTCTCACTCTGATGGGTTGCACCACATAAGGCTGAATCAAAACAGGCGCGTTGTCCGCGCCTGTTTTGATTCAGCCAAGATTTTAGGGTTGGGCGTAGACAACGAAGTTGAAGATTTGTTTGCCCGCGGGATGGTTGGTGCTGCCGTCATTGATGCTGGCAGTGTAGTCAACTGTTGTGGATAAGTGGTTTTCACCACCCTTCCAGTCCGAAACTGCTCCGATAAAATAGCGGCAGGTTTGATCGCCAAAAACCCCTTCTTTCTTGAGGAATTTATCGAGTGGAATCACAACCGATTCGAGCCGGAACTCCAGCTTGATATTTTTCATGTCTTCATCGAGCGAAGCCTGATCTTTGGCACACCATCCCCAGGCCCATATGAGTGTCTCCGATTTGGTCAATGGGATTGTGTACGTGAACACGCCATCCATTTTTGCCATATCATCATTTGTATATTTTTCATTCGCCAGTTCTTCGAGTTGTTTGGCACGCGCATTGATGGCGTCCTGTATTCCGGCGATATTCAGGAGTGTTGGCGGTGCTGAAGGGACAATGCCTTGTCCGGGCAATTTCATGATGGTATCTATACCTGACTGCAGGACGATATCTTCGGTAGAGAGTGCATTTTTCTCATCCATGGGCACTCTGATCGTTGGCGGGACGCCCAGGCCCTCCAGAAAAAGAGAACCATCAGCCAATGTGAAGCGACCGGTTGGGATTTGCAGCGATAAATTTTCGGGTAGCTTGAACTGGCCGCGCGCCACCTCGGCCTCCACTCCGCCCGTTGGGGTCAGGCCAACGACTTGCATCCCAGGCACTTGGCTGAAAGCGTATGACTCCAATTCGCAGGCACTGTAGCAGGCCTGACCGACGAGCAGCACCATCTTATCAAAACTGTACTGTTCCTGGTTGGGTAACACTTTTCCGCGCAGACCTTTTGGCTCAAATTTGCCGGATGTATCGCTGTAATATTCGAGCTGACCCATCGGGATAGTATTACCGGTCAGGAAGCCGGCCAACCCCAGGTTTGCCCCGCCGGAGTTGTAGCGCATATCAATGATGATGCCTTTGACCTGTCCGGCTTTGAATTTTTCAAGGGCGCGCTGGAATAAGCGGATGATGAGGCCCAGGTCGTCGTAGTTTGAGTTGATGCGGATATAGCCAATCTGAGAGTCGATGATTTTAAAATCGACAGGGACGAGAGAGCTGGTATCGACGCCAAAATAAATTGAAGCGCGGCGGAAGCTGTTTGTCTCGGCCACTGCGCTCAATTTGGCAGTTTTTGGCTGGGCCTGCGGATTAATAAAGGTCACGCTGGCTTCTGTACCTGGCGCTGCACGTAGAAGATAACGTGCCTGTTGGTAGCGAATGGCGAAATCAGAAGACTGCTGTGAATAAGCATGTGCAGCGCTAATGGCATCTTTGATTGGTTCTCCATTGAATTCAGTAACCAGCGCTCCCACCTGCATTCCAGTTTCAGCTGCTGGGCCACCGTTAAGTACATAGATCGCGATTGACTGCCCGTTGTCCAATTCGCGGATTGTGAAACCATAGCCACCCTGAATGAAATTATTAAAATCCTGGGTGGCGAGATCGCTGCCTCCCAACCCGACATGACCATCCTTGAAGGCCCATGTGAAGTCGCGCAGTGCCAGGTAGTAACCCATTGGGTCATTTTTCTTTTCAGATTCTTCCACTCGGGGTTTAAGTGTTGCGTAAAGCTTATCCCAATCAGGTTGCTTCCCCTGTATGCCGTTAAAGGCGTATTCTTTTTTGACGATCTTGAACATTTTGTCAAAAGCCTGGGTATAAGAATCCGCACCAAAATCTTTAATAACTATATCTTTTGGTTCAAATAAGGACAGTTTGGGTTGAGCCTCGGTGGTGACGCTAAATGGTTCTTGGTCCATGTTGACGATGGAGTAACCGGCGGGAACTGGACCGGCTGGATCATCTGGAGTGAATAATTTTTTATCTGCGCCAAAACTGGTTGGGAATTGCTGGTTACTATCCGGTGCCCAGATCACGAGGCTGCCATTCAGAATTTCATCATCATTTTCGGTGTCAGTTCGCACGGATGCCAGGTAATTAGGCCAGCCATAACTGGGGTCGTTGCCCTCAGAATAAGGCCCACCTGTCAGGTTGGGTTGATAGGTAACCGCAAAAATCTGAAGCCCCTGATCAGTTTTATTGTTATTATCTACGTCCACCAGGGTGCCGGTCGGTTTGGCCGGTAATTGCAGGGTATAAGATCCGGTTTTCCCTACCGTATCTATTTTTAAATAACCCAGGGTTTGAGATGAAACTGGGATCAGCCATTCTTTGTCGCGTTTCACAAAGCCATACATATCCACCAGGGCTACTGATTGTTCAACGTAATAAGTTGTAATAAGATCATTCGAGTAAGTAAAATCTCCGCGAATTTCGTATGGCTGTTGGACAGTTACCGGAACAGGCGTGGGTGCTGGTTTGGTTGTAACTATTTCAGCAGTTGGCCGAATTTGGGTTGCGACCGGGGTTAGTGGACCACCACAAGCGCTCAGAGCTATGCTAAAAAGGATCAAGCAGGCCAAAAGTAGGGATATTTTTTTATTCATATGATCTCCTTGTTTAAATTGAAACCGGGATTCTGAGCGTTGTTTTCTTTTTTCCGGAAGTGTGGTTCATTATAATTGGTCATCATTAGTGATTTTTAAGGTGATGAGAAAAAATAATTACCATACAGACTATTGTTGCCACTGTTTTTGGCTTGAAATTGTTTTGATTCAGATCTGGATCTTGATAGCCTCGATCTTCATCCGTACCACCGGTTGTAATCTGTTGCAGAAAAGCTGGCTGCCATACCAAGTTTCCCGGTTCACCAAACATGTCTATCTGAAATACTTATGCCCGGTTCGAACCGGAGCATTCTTTTGGGCTTTCAGCGAATATTGGTCTTCAAATGATCCAGCTTTTGGTTTTCAATTGCATGTCGAATGTCGAGCTAAACTTACGCTTGTACGGATCTTCTATTCTCAGAGCAGTACATTTAATGGCAGTGGAGCATAACTTGCTTATTCAAATTCTTTTGGGACGCGGACGAGCGCCGACAAGCGCGGAAAAAGCAAAAATCTTTTGGTTTATCCGCGTACATCCGCGAAAGAAAAAGCAAAAATCTTTTGGTTTATCCGCGTACATCCGCGAAAATCCGCGTCCAATTGGGGTTCCCTGCGGGCTTAACGGTAAAAGCTTGGAAACCACGTTGGTGATAAAGATATAAAAAAGCAACTTATGCGGTATTGCATTTAATGGATTAGAAACGCTCCTGCATGTTTGAGCAGACTTTGATATTCTGTATCTCGGAATTGTTGGATTGTCCTGGTTTTTGGGGTGCACTCGAAGTTCAAGTAATAAGCATGCTTGCGAAACCGGATATTCTTATTTCCACGCCCAGTGAGCTTGCTTGTCAATTTTGGTTTTAGGTTTGCCTACCGGTTGTCGCCAGGCGTAGATACTTTCTGAGTTGTTTACATCCCTGCCTCGGGCTGACTTTGAATTAGCAGTAGAACCTTGTGCTTTCAGCGTTTCATGTTTTAATCAAATCATGAACCCATCTTTTGTCAAACCACGTTATGACTCCGGTGGATTTGCGAGTCTGCCAAACGCCATCCAATCTGTTTTCAGCGGCGGAAAGCCTTTTCCGCACTTTCAAGATGAGTATGACAATCTGATATTCTGCTTTATCGATGGTTTTGGTTGGCGTCACTTTGAGAAATTCGGCTCGCACCCTTTCCTGGATCGGTTTACCCGTAGTGGCTCGGCCGATAAACTGACATCTCAATTCCCATCAACCACTTCCGGGCATGTCACCTGTATCCACACAGGATTAAATGTTGGTCAGAGCGGCGTGTTTGAATGGAACTATTACGAGCCATTATTGGATTCCATGATCATACCGCTTTTATTTTCCTTTTCAGGTACATCTGAACGTGACCAGTTGAAAAAAACAGGCATTGATCCAAAGAAGCTTTACCCTACCGGAACACTGTATGAGAGGTTAAAAACACAGGGAGTGGCATCAACGATCTTTCAACATCGTGAATATACCCCTTCCACCTATTCCAACATTGTCTTCGAAGGCGCGACTGCGCGCGGTTACAAATCCTTGCCTGAGACAGTCTTGAATTTATCATCGGCACTGAAACAGGCCAGTGGTAAAAATTATTATTTTATGTACTATGATCGTATCGACTCGGTCAGCCACGACTACGGCCCGGATTCCGGGCAGGTTGAGGCTGAAGTGGATATGTTCCTGCATGTCATGGAAAAGCAGTTAATGGATAAGGCTAGGCCGAAGGGTAAAACGCTTTTACTGCTAAGCGCCGATCACGGACAATCGGAAGTCGACCCAGCTACAACAATTTACATAAACAAGGCCTTCCCGGGTATCGAGAAATTCATCAAAACCAATCGCAAGGGCGAACTGCTCGTGCCGGGCGGTTCCTGCCGCGATCTGTTCTTGTATATCAAGGATGATCGGCTCGATGAAGTCTTGCAATTGCTGGTGCACGGTCTGGCGGGTCGGGCGGATGTGGTGAAGACTGATGATCTTATCGCCCAGGGATACTTCGGTCCAGAAGTATCCGCGACTTTTCGCGCGCATGTTGGCAATTTGGTGGTGCTAGCCTATCGGTATGAGTCGGTCTGGTGGTATGAGCAGGGAAAGTTTGAGCAGAATTACTACGGCCACCATGGTGGATTGACTCCGCAAGAGATGGAGATCCCTTTGTTGGGGCTTGAGTTGTAAATTGTTCGATCCTGATATGACTGTTTTTTCGTGCGGTTTGCAAAGAAAGTAAACATAGCTGAGTAAAAAAATAGATCTGTGCTTGTGCTACACTAAAAACAATAAGAAAGGATATGTTCCATGCAACCAATTTTCATAGGGCACACGGGTACTACTGCACTTGGTGATTTGTGGGTTGCTGTTTCTGAATTTGGGCTGGTTGCAGTCCAGTTTCCGGCTGCGCAGGCTGAATTTAGCGCCTGGTTGCAAAAAAAGCATGCTGCGCGAGTTGACCTTGCACCGGAAAGAGTTCGGGAGGCAGTGACTCAGCTGCAGGAATATGCCGCTGGCGAGCGTAAAGAGTTTAGCCTGACGATTGATTGGTCAGTATTGCGTGAGTTTCAACGCAAAGCATTGCAGGCGACTTTTGAGATACCTTACGGTGAAACCCGCACATACAATGATATTGCGATTAAGATCGGCAGCCCGCGAGCAGCGCGGGCTGTGGGTCGCGCCGAAGCCACCAATCCCATGCCGGTGGTGCTGCCATGTCATCGAGTGATCGGTGCGGACCGCAAGCTGCATGGTTACGGTGCTGGCCTTGGTTTGGAAACAAAAACCTGGTTATTAAAGCTGGAAGGTGTATTCGCCACTTAATAGAGTAGTCTGGATTAACAAGTGCTTTGTTGCTGAACATAAAAAGAATATATTCCGCTTCATCGTCTATTGACGAGATCTGATGAACTCTTTGAATAATTGCTTTGTTGCCAGGCTCCAATTGTCTTTGGCCAGTATCCGGGTGAGTATGTGATAAACTCACAGAGCTAAAGAAGGAGAATTTCTTGCAATCCAAACATTGGGCTGTTTTTATATCACTGGGCGCCATTTGGAGCGCCTCTTTTTTATGGATTAAGATTGCCCTGGATGAGGTTGGGCCGCTGACTCTGGTTGCATACCGGGTAGGCTTTGGTCTGCTGACTGGGCTGGTTGTTGCGCTTGTATTGCGTGTTCGACTGCCAGGTGATTGGAAGACCTGGCGAATTTTTGCGGTCCTTGGCCTGTTCAACGTAGCAATTCCTTTTTTCTTAATCACCTGGGGTGAACAAAGTATTGATTCGGCTGTCGCTTCCATCCTGAATGCCACTGTGCCTTTGTTTACTATTATCCTGGCACATTTCTTCATCAGCGATGATAAAATTAGTGTCCCTAAAATTACCGGTCTATTGATTGGTTTTGCGGGCGTAGTTCTGCTGCTTAGCAAAGATTTGAGCGCGAACGCTCATAACTCTGCCATAGGGCAGGCGGCGGTTATTCTGGCTTCGTTATCTTATGCTGGTAGCTATATTTATGCCCGCCGGCATACGGCAGATGTTCCTGGGCAGATTCGCGGCATGCTGCCTTTGTTCAGCGCCAGTGCCATCATGTGGGTGGCGGCCCCATTGGTAGAATCTCCGCTGGTCATCCCCCGTTTGCCGATCACCTGGATAGCGCTGCTCTGGTTGGGTGTGCTTGGGACCGGGTTGGCAATGATCATGCAGTATTATCTAGTCCACGAAATTGGTCCAACCAGGGCAACGCTCGTGACGTATATTTTTCCACTCGGTGGCGTACTGCTCGGCGTAATTTTCCTACATGAGCAGCTTTCGTGGCAATTAGCTTCGGGCGCCATCCTGATCATCTCATCTATTGCGGTAGTAAACTGGAAGAAAAAATGACTGAAAAGAAATCCGGCTTCATTTCCATTATCGGACACCCCAACGTGGGCAAGTCCACGCTCGTCAACGCATTCCTTGGTCAAAAAATCGCTGCTGTTACACCCAAAGCTCAGACCACCAGACGTCGCCAGATGGGTATCCTGACAACTGACGAGTACCAGCTTGTTTTCTTGGATACACCTGGTATCCACAACCCCCACCATAAATTGGGCCAATTTTTGAACCAGGAAGCTGAAGACGCCATGCGCCAGGTGGACGTTATCTTGTGGTTGGTGGACGCAGCCGAAGGACCGACCGATGATGACCAGCGCATTGCGGCCACCCTGGTTCAGATGAAAAAGCGGGCACCGCTGATCCTGGCGCTTAATAAAGTTGATCTGATCACTCCCGAGCAGATTCCCGCTAAAATTGCTGTATATGCTGACCTGGTTCAAAATGCCGAAGTCTTTGCATTGAGCGCAACGCGAGGCGAGGGTCGTAACGAGCTTCTGGAAGCCCTGGTCGCAAAAATGCCGATGCGCGAGCCAGAATTTGATGAAGGGCAGATTACTGATTTTTACGAGCGTGAAATTGCCGCTGAATTGGTACGCGAGGCCTGCTTGATCCATTTGCGCAACGAAGTGCCGCATGGTGTCAATGTTCGTATTGACGAATTCATTGAGCGCGGAGACAAAGGTGCGCATATTGCAGCCACTGTGTTTGTTGAGCGCGATTCGCAAAAGGGTATCATGATTGGCGAAGCTGGCAGCATGCTCAAGAAGATTGGCATCACCGCCCGGCAGGAAATTGAATCGATGAGTGGTCGCAAGGTCTTTTTGGAGCTGCGAGTGAAGGTTGAAAAAGACTGGCGTGATGATGAATCTGCGCTGAGGCGTTTCGGGTACAAAATCGAGACTAAAAAGAAAAAATAGAACTCAAGAGGCCCCTGGATTTTCAGGGGCCTCTTTCTTGAAGTAAGCGCCCTCCATCCCGTTCAGGTTCACCTATATCTGATTGCCCGAGAATGGATTAACGTTTTCCGGGCTGGCGTAGTCAACCTTCGCCAGCCCGGTGTGATCATATTCTTGGTTTACTCACCCCTTGTCACTACGTAGTGCTCCATTTACCAATATATTCGCTGAGTCCTGTTCCCCGTTACCACTCCCCGCGCATACATGCTGAGAGTCCAATCACCCAGAACAAAAGCGGCACCGTTTATTGTTTATTAAAAGATTTGAAACCCTCACCCAGTGCCTCGTGGGCAGCGCCGATAACCATGAAGGCTGCCGCATCTGCCTTGTGTACGATCGATTTCAACATCTGTATTTCCGAACGGGTGACTACTGTATATAAAACCGGCCGTTCTATGCCAGTATAAGCCCCGGTTCCCGAAAGCACGGTAACACCTCGTTCCATTTCTTTCATAATGGTATCGGCCACAATCCTGGGTTCGGATGTGATGATCAGGGCAGTGCGCACGGTGCCGGCGCCTTCCATGGTTGTATCCACCACCAGGCCGCTCACATATAGAGTAATGATGGCGTACAACGCTTTGTCCCACCCGAAAATAAAACCGGCGCCCAAAATTACTGTTGCATCCGTGATGAGGTAACTCTGCGTGATAGGAATACCGCGATAATGGTTGAGAATACGTACGAGAATATCGCTACCGCCGCTGGTGCCCTGTCCACGATAGACCAACCCGTAGCCTATGCCGGCTACCACTGCACCATAAAGCGAATTCAGCACCAGGTCATTGGTCAATCCATTGCGAGGAAAAAACGGCAGCCATAGGAGTGCATCCGTTAAAAAGGACAGCGTTACAATCGCCGTGCCGGTTCGCATGGCAAAACGTTGTCCGCCCAAATAGCGCCAGCCCAGCAAAAATAATGGCAGGTTGCCGATGAATACCATCAGCCCGATTGGCCAGCCAGTGAAATGATTGATCAACTGTGCCACGCCGCTGACTCCCCCCGAAGCCAGATTGGCCGGCACAAAGAAGATTCGCAGAGCCACAGCCTGGAGCAGTGTTCCAAATATGACCAGGGCGAAATCAGATATGGACGGCCAAAGCCGCTTGAATAAGACCATTATTTCACCTGTAGTGCAATGCCTGCCAGGATCTCAAGCACCCCCACTACTGCTGAATTGTCCAACTCGCCCATTCCCATTTGCAGCATGGCATTGAAGAGTTGGGCATTCTCGGCAGTTCCGGGTAAGGGAACGCCATATTCCCGTGCAGTTTCGAGCACGATATTGAGGTCCTTGGCTTGCATATACGCCTTGAAACCTGGTCCACGATTTCCTGCAAATAGCCGTGGAGGTTTAACGTCCAAGGTCCAGCACTGCGCTGCGCCGCCCTTGATGGCTTCCACCACTTTTTGAGGATCAACACCCGCCTTTTGCGAGAAAATGAGCAGTTCACCCATGGCGACCATTTGAGCGGCGACCATGATCTGATTGGCTGCCTTGGCCACCTGTCCGGCTCCGGCTTCGCCGACGTGGGTTACGGTTTTGCCCATCGCAAGAAATACTGGCATGACCTTCTCCAGCGCAGATGCATCCCCGCCGACCATGATAGTCAATGTCCCGTTTTTTGCGCCGATATCGCCACCGCTGACCGGGGCATCCAGTGCAAATACACCTTTTTCGGCAAGTTTTGCTGCAATCATGCGTGCTGTGGCTGGTTTAATGGTTGAGTTATCGATATATACAAGTCCGGTTCGGGCTGTTTCAATAAGACCGCCCGGCCCGAGCACAACCTTCTCAACATCCGGGGAATCTGGCAGGTTTGTAAAGACCACATCCACCTGCTCGGCCACTTCTGCTGGCGAATTTGCTGCTACGGCACCTTCTGCGACGAGTTCGTCTACGGCTGCGCGGCTGCGGTTATGAACAACTACAGGAAAGCCGGTTTTGAGAATATTTCTGGCAATGGATTTTCCCATCAATCCGAGACCGATATAGCCAATTTTGAGCATTTTAAGTTCCTTTAGAAAATTATTTTAAATGATTATACCTGTTTGCCAGTTCAGATTTTTATGGTCAGGGATTTGACCTTGTGGCACGAATAAAAACTGGGAGCAATGATACTTGCTCCCAGTTTTATCCATTCATATTCTGCAAAAGTCGAGTTATTACTTGATCTCGTAGGACATGGTTACTGTGACCGTGATCTCCATTTGGCCAGGGTTGATCGGCACGGCCACATCTGCAGCCACTGCTCCGCCAGCTCCCATGCCTTTGCCCTGGAAAATTGGCGAAGGTGAACCGTCGGTATACTGAATGCTCTGGATATCTCCTAGTTTTACACCGGCGGCAGCGGCCAATTCATCGGCTTGTTGTTTGGCGGTTTTGACCGCTTCGGTGCGGGCAGCGCTCAGAGCTTTGGTTTTATCTGCCACGTCAAACTGGATACTATTGATATTGTTTGCGCCAGCTTTTACTGCGGCATCCAATAGATCGCCCAATTGACCCAGGTTACGCACTGTCAGGTATACAGTATTGTCCACGGCATAATTAGCGCTGGAAGGTTTTCCATCCGGGCCGTATTGGGTATTCTGCCAGATGCTGAAATTTGTGGTCTGGATGTCATTTGCATCAACGCCTGTGGTTTTTAATGCATCGATCAATTTTTGGGTATTGGTATTGTTTTCGGCCACGGCCTCAGCCGCGCCTGGTTTTTCAGTATGAATACCCACGTAAATGTATGCAATATCTGGTTTCAAGCTGACTTTTCCGGCACCACTGACGGTTAATGCGCGCGGGGTAGTTTGAGACGCTGATGAAACCGGCAGAGCGATTGGACCGCAAGCACTCAGGAAAACGGCTATCAGTATGGTTAATGAGATAAACATGGTTTTGGTTTTCATTTTATTGCTCCTATAAGTTGTATTTGTGTAAACTAGACGCGCTTGCTTGTCAAAAGTTCCCGGCGCTTGTATTTTCGTTCAAAGTCCTGTAAAATACTAAACATATGTTCTACTGACGAGTTGTATTTACTCACAAGCTCTTTGTTTTGGCACTGAACCATCCTGGTTCTGCTGCTCGGGCGATTGAAAATCGATGGTTTGCCCCGCCAGTGGAGTTTTTGCGCCTGTTCTTGTGCGCAAAACTCCACAAAAAAGCTCCTTCACCCCCTTCCCGTATTTTGGGGAAGGGGGGATGGGCTATCGCCTAAAACTGGATCCCGCGAGTACATACGTAGAACAAGCGAATTGGTTTATTGGGAAATGTTTCAGCATGATTGGTGAGTAAACAGGTTCGATTGGATCAGGGTATCACATGGCAATTGATTTCCAACAGGTTTACCAAAAAATTCAAGAAATCGGTAGTAAAGTGCAGGAGCGTCAGAAGACTCTTCGAGAACGGCAGGTTTTGGCGCGTAGCTTGCTGGTTGAAAATGCGGATAATCTGGATGCACTGCGTTACAAAGTGAAGAAAGCCTGGGAGATCGACCCTAATCTACGTTGTGCGCTTCCGATAGCAGAAGCTCTGAATTTTCACACGGGACCACCAGCCCTGCCCTCAACTGCAATCCTGATTGCAGCGGATGGCTCGCAGATAAATCCCGACCGGCACAATGCGATCCGGTATGGGCTGATCAACGTTGGCGCTATTATTATGCGGCTTAATTCCGGGCAAGCGCCAGTCATTCGTACCGATAGCCAGCTGCTCTTTGATGATGAACTATTTACCCCAACCGGTAATCAACTCACGGAGGGGATGGTGGCTTTACGCCGCGATACGAGCGAGCGAGCGAAACTTCTTGAACTTGCAAATGAAGTCAGCGGTGAGGGAATTCCGGTCATCACCTTTACTGATGGACCAATCGAATTATGGGGTGAAAAAGACGGCGAGAATGCAGCTGACTTTGAGAAAAATTTAAAAATTTACCTGTCTGTGCTCTCGCAATTACAGGAGCGCGACGTTAGCACAGCTGGCTACGTGGATAAACCAGCCGCAGATCTTGTCGTCCGCCTGTTGGAGATTGTTCGCGCTACAGATGATGATCTGCAGACTCTGCGCACATATCATCCTTTGCGAGGGGTCAGCGATCGTTGGCTGTTTGGCGAGAAAAATAATCTAATGCTGAAACCTGGCGAACGCTCAGCTGTCTTTGCTTTTCAATCCAAGGCGGAGAAATATTATACCGGTGAGTTAGCACTGCGTTTTTTCTATTTGAATGTAGGGACGGAGGGTCGTCCCTGGCCAGTGCGAGTTGAAATTCCACGCTGGGTGGCTGAAGACCCCGAAAAATTAGGTAATTTACATGCTGTGCTGGTCAGCCAATGTCGCATGCTGGGCGAGAAACCTTATCCATACCTGTTGCACCGCTCCCACGAGACGGCTGTCGTTTCGTTCCAGGAAAAACAGCAGGTTGAACAGATGTTGGATCTTGAACTGCGCCGTAACGGTGGTACGTTGGATGATGGTTCACCCAAGCAATCAGCCAAGGATCAGCCTGGCAGATCACGCTATTAATGAGCAAGCTGGTTTTTAATGCAATAATTTCGTAGCACAACCATGAACGAGGAAAACAAAATGCAATCATACAAAATTGGACACTTACTTCGCGCTGGGACAACTGGTTTTGTTGCAGGCTGTTCTGTCTCTCAGTTTGATACCCCAACTTTTGGTTCACTGGTGCGCGCGGATCTGGGCAAAGGTTACCAGGTATACGGTCTGATCTACGATATTCATATTGATGATGATGGATTGGTGCGCCAACTGGTCACGGCTGAACAGGTCAGCGATGAGGTCATAAAAGATAACCGCGAGCGGCGCATTGTGCCTGTTGAAATGTCTGTGTTGACGGTTGGATACCAACAGGAAGGCAGGGTTTTCCACCTTATGCCGCCGCGGCCTCCGCTTAGCCTGGACGTGATTTACCTGTGTGATGATGTTGAACTCGCCCGGTTTACAGATTCTGGCCGGTTTGGTTATTTCCGGCATGTGCTGCGCATTAAGGATGCCCCGATTGGTGAAATCCTCGCTTCTCACATCCAGCAAGCCGGAGCGGCCCACGGACCAGACAGTGCCAGATGGAAGGAGTCCGCCACGCAGGAACTGATTACCTTGCTGAGGGATGATTATCCGACTTTGATGAGTGTGCTGGGCGCTTTGGGCGAAGTACTTTAAATAGGAGCACTTTATGACAGATGATCAAAAAATTGGTTATATCATTGGTGGCGGGCTAAAGGAATCTTTTTCAGCGCGACTTACTGTTAACCCTCTGGATGTGCAAGAGGGCGGCTTCGTGGTTATCGACAGTGGCAACTACCGTTTCTATGGCCTGGCAACCGATCTGAAACTGGGTGCGACAGATCCGCGCTTTGCGGATGAACAATCCGAGGCGCGTCTGCCCGCCAGCCTGGCCAAGGCTTTGCACGGTCAGACGCTTTATACAAACCTGGAGATTCTTCCAGCGCTGATGCTGGAACGCGGACCCGAACCGGGTTCGCCTGAATATAAACTCTGGCGCGTGGAACACCCCGACGACTCTCGCCCGATACCAGTGAAAACTGTGCCCTTACACCATGCGCCGGTCTCACTGGCTGGTGCGGCTGATATCGCCACAATTTTTGGCGATCCTGACAAGGAAGGTAATTTCATTATTGGTTACACCCGGGAACAAGGGCATCCCGTTTGCATCAATTTGGAGAAGTTTGTTCAGCGTTCATCGGGTGTGTTTGGCGCGACTGGCACGGGCAAATCGTTTCTAACCAGGTTGGTGCTGGCTGGTTTGATGCACTATAACAAAGCCTCGGTGTTGGTCCTGGATATGCACAATGAATATGGTTTTGACGATGTGGCTTCTGACACAAAAATGCCTGTGATTGGTTTGAAAACTAAATTCCAGAGCAGGGTGCGGGTGGTCGGCCTGGGTGCAGGTGCAAAAATCCGTAATAGCCAGACCCCCGATTTCAATCTTGAAATAGCCATGCGCGATATCTCTTCTGCGGATGTGGAAATGCTTTCCCGCGAGCTAAACTTGAAGGAAACCACACCTACCACGCTGAATGCGTTGTACAACGCATTTAAAAACGACTGGTTTGCGCATTTCAAGGTCATGAATCGCGAAGAAATCGAAAAAGAAGATGATAACGGCAAAATAAAAAAAGTTCCTCACCCTGAGAGTGTGGCTTACTGGGCCAACGAGAACGGCGTCAACGTCATGGCGGCAGAAGCCTTGCATGATAAACTCCGCCGTCTGTTTGCCAAAACCTATATTGTCGAAAAACCTGTTTCAGATAGCATTGCTGAGATTATCAAAGCGCTGGAGGCTGGCCAGCATGTGGTGCTTTCCTTTGGCGATCACGAAGCCGACCTCGATTATCTGCTGGTCTCAAACCTGCTGACCCGCCACATCCGCGATGCCTGGGAAAAACGAACGAATGCATTTCGCGCGCATGGCACGCATGAGCCGCGCCCGCTGGTTATTGTGGTTGAGGAAGCTCACAAGCTACTCAATCGTGAAATGGCTGCACAAACTACATTCGCCACCATCGCACGAGAACTGCGCAAATATTATGTTACGCTGCTGATCGTCGATCAGCGCCCCTCACAGATTTACGATGAAGTCATGTCACAGCTTGGCACGCGCATCAGCGGCTGGTTGGGTGATGATGATGATATCCGTGCTGTGCTTTCAGGCCTTTCAGGGCGTGAAGCCATTCAGGGTATGCTGGCGCGTCTGCAACCCAAAGAAGAGGTGCTGCTGCTTGGTTGGGGCGTGCCCATGCCGCTGCCTGTCAGGTCGCGACGATACGATGATAATTTCTGGCGCGAACTGTTTGGGGATAGGGGTGGCCCAAAAAGCGAGCGGGATATCCTTAAAACTTTGGGTTATTCCTGAGCCAGGTGTCTTTCCACTAAAAAATATAAGATGAATCCAATCTCCATTTCCAGTCTGACGGCCAGGCGTTTTGGCCAGGGCGACGGTTTGAAGGCAAGCCCGGTACATCCCAAGCACTTTATGCCATTGAAGCACTGCAGCTTGACCCGTTAAATGTGGTTTCCCGCAGCCATGATATTGCTCTCTGGGGGCGGGTATTGAATTACCGCCCGGAATACCTTTATCAGGTCGCTTATGAACAGCGAGAGTTTTTTGATTACGGCGGAGGTTTATTTCTCTACCCGATGACTGAATTACCTTATTGGCGTCCTGCCATGGAACGCATGCGCGAACATCCACGTTGGGGAAATTATATTAATGAAAACCCGGTTGTGGCCAGCCAGGTTTTGAGTGCCCTGCGGGAGCGCGGGCCGCTTGGAAATCGTGATTTTGTTGGTAATCAACGAGTTAGTAGTTATCGCGGTCGCAAGGATACCGCCTTGGCTTTGTTCGCCCTGTGGCTGATGGGGGATATTATGATCCATCATCGCAAGGGGTTTGACCGTTATTATGATCTCAGGGAGCGAGTGGCACCGCTCGAGTATTCCCGGATTGCATCAGAGCAAGATGCCGAGCAATATTTTGGCCGAAAATTGATTGCGTTTCTTGGATTGATGCCGCAGAAAAAGTGGGCGGCCACTCTTTCCGGTTATCTTGAGCGTAAGATCAGTCCACTGGCAGCTCAAACTAGCCTGTCCGCGCTGTACGAACAAAATACAATTGCGGCTGTCACGCTGGAAGGTTCCAGCCAGCCCTGGATTGTGCTCAGTCGTGATCTGCCCTTGTTGGAATTCCTCGAGTGTGGGCAAATCCCGCCTCAATGGTCTGTTTTAGGCACCACGACTCAAGATGAGGTTACTTTTCTGGCACCGCTTGAAATTGTCAGCGCCCGTGGGCGGGCCAGCCAACTGTTTAATTTCGAATATATCTGGGAAGTTTATAAGCCGCTAGAAAAACGGCGTTGGGGTTATTACACCCTGCCGGTATTATTTGGTGATGATCTTGTTGCCAGGATTGATCTAAAACTTGAACGTAAGACCAGCACTCTGCAGGTGAAAGGCTTCTGGCTGGAAGCTGAATCGCTGTCTGTTGATTCGAATTTTGCCGATGCGCTTGGAAAAGGTTTAGCGCGTTTTGCCAGCTTCGTATCTGCCCATGATGTGGATATCAGTCTGCTGCAGCCCGAAAAATTGCGCAGGCATATTCAAAAGTTGTTATTGTGAATGAACCCGGTTTCTTATTCCACGGGTAATGGCGTAGAATTAAGCAGTAAATCCCCAGGAAATGGCATGTAATCTTAGCTGAAGATCACGGAGAAAAAATATGGAAAATAATGAGATAAACCATCTGGAAAAGGATTCATTGCAAATATTGCGTGCTGCCCTTGAAAAATTGGAAACCGGTTTCTCTGTGCTCACCCCTGCTGTACACGTCCCGAATCATCCCGACCTGGAGAATGTGCTTTTTGAAGTGGCAGAAAGGCTGCAAAATAATTATCCCTATTTTCACCCACTGTATGCCGGACAGATGCTTAAACCGCCTCACGAAGTGGCACGTTTGGCCTACATGTTGGCGATGTGGATCAACCCGAATAATCATGCCCTGGATGGTGGCAAAGCCAGTTCTCAAATGGAAAAGGAAGCAGTCGCCGATATCGCAAGCATGTTTGGATGGAATACCTTTTTGGGTCACCTGACCAGCGGTGGGACCATGGCTAACCTGGAAGCTTTGTGGGTTGCCGGGCAGATCAACCCATCTGGGAAAATTGTGGCATCCCAGCAAGCGCATTATACGCATAATCGCATCAGCGCTGTTTTAAAGCTTGACTTCGAATCAATCCCGAATGATCGGCGTGGGCGGATGGATATTAATGCTCTCAAAAAACGCCTCGACCTGGGCGGCATCGGCACGCTGGTTGCGACCATCGGGACGACTGCAACTGGTTCGATCGATCCATTGCCTGAAATACTTAAACTTCGCGAACAATATGGCTTCCGAGTCCATCTCGATTCTGCGTATGGTGGTTACTTTAAGCTGGCAAAGAATCTAACCACCGAAACCGCCGATGCTTATGAGCGCTTTAACGAAGCTGATTCGATCGTGGTTGATCCCCATAAACATGGGCTTCAACCTTATGGCTGCGGTTGTATTCTTTTCCGCGATCCAGCTGTTGGCCGTTTCTATAAGCACGATTCCCCTTATACCTACTTTAGCTCAAGCGAATTGCATCTCGGTGAAATCAGCCTGGAATGCTCACGCGCTGGGGCGACTGCCGTCGGATTATGGGCGACTCAAAAACTGCTTCCCTTGGTGAAAGGCGGCGAATTTGCGCGGGGATTGCAGCGCGGCAGGGATGCAGCGCTGGCTTTGTGGGAAAAAATCCGTGCAGATGAGCGCTTCATCACGGGCTTTCCTCCTGAATTGGATATTATTATCTGGGCGCCACGTGCAGGCAGTGTCAGTACAGCCTCGGAAATGGCGCGCAGGATGTTTGCCGCAGCAGAAGAAAAGGGTCTATATCTGGCGCTGGCAAACTTGCCGGTCGAATTCTTTGATCTTCCTGACGATATGCAGCGTAATGCTGAGACCATCACCTGCCTGCGCTCTGTCTTGATGAAACCGGAGCATGGTGACTGGGTCGACCAAATTTGGAGCATTATAGAGCAGGTTGCAGACGAAATTACCGCCTGAGTGCTGCGTCCGGTTTTGGATCACTTTTTTACTTGTAGACTGGAGTATAGAACTTCCATGAATAATCAGGAACTGGCAGATACTTTTACCTTGATTGCTAACCTGCTCGAAATTAAGGGCGAGGTCATTTATGTTACCCTGGCCTATCGCAAGGCGGCCGAAAACCTTTTATCGCTCGGGCGTGATGCTAACGAGTTTTGGAAGGAAGGCAAACTGCGCGAGATCCCTGGGGTTGGCAAAGCCATCGCCGAAAAGATTGATGAACTGCTGCTTACAGGGCAGCTGCAGTTTTTGGAGAAATTAAAACAGGATGTACCGCCTGGCCTGGCTGAATGGCTGCAGGTACCCGGGCTGGGTCCCAAAAAGGTAGCCTTGATCTGGAAGGAATTGGGCATCACCAGTCTTTCCGATCTGGCAGACGCGGCACGGACGGGCCGACTGCGCAGCCTGCCTGGTATGGGAGAGAAATCCGAAGCTTTGATCGTGGCGGGGCTCGAATCTCTGGCGCGGCGCTCGGGACGCATTCCACTTGGCCGTGTTTTTCCGTTGGCCGAGGAGATCATTGCTTTGTTGAAGAAACTCCCTGGCGTGCAGGCTGCATCCCCAGCGGGATCGCTACGCCGTATGCGCTCCACAGTCGGAGATCTAGACATCCTCGTGGCAGCCAACGAATCGAAGGCTGTGATGGATGCATTCACTACTCTGCCAGGCATTGTGCGTATACTGGGCAGTGGCGAGACCAAAGCCAGTATCGAGTTTGTTGATGGCATGCGCGCGCAGCTATGGGTCCATCCGCCGGAGAGATTTGGGACCGCCTTGCAGTATGCTACCGGTTCGAAAGACCACAATGTGCAGCTGCGCCAACTTGCACTTGAAAAGGGTTTGTCGCTCTCTGAACATGCCCTGACGAAAACTGATGGTTCTGGCGAGATACTGTGCGCCACCGAAGAAGCTGTTTACGCAGCGCTGGGCCTGCCGTGGATACCACCCGAGCTGCGAGAAGATCGTGGCGAATTGCAGTTTGCCAAAATGGGTAAACTTCCCCAGTTGATTGAAGTCAAAGATATTCACGCTGATCTGCAAACCCACTCTACCTGGTCTGACGGCAAGCTGAGCATGCTTGAGCTTGCCAGGGCTGCCGCGCGGCGTGGTATGCGGGTGATTGCCTTCACTGATCATTCCGTTAGCCTGGGCATAACGGGAGGTTTGAGCATGGAACGGCATGCCGAACAGCAGCGCGAGATTGAAACCGCCCAGCGCGAACTGGGTGATAGCATTCGGATATTGCATGCATCGGAAGTTGAGATCAAAGCCGATGGTTCGCTGGATTATCCAGATGAGTTTTTAGCCAGTTTGGACCTGGTATTGGCATCTCTGCATACATCCCTGCGCCAGCCGCGCGAGAAGGTCACACAACGCCTGATCAATGCCATTCGTAACCCGCATGTCGATATTATCGGTCACCCCACTGGGCGCCTGATTCCCGATCGCGAAGGTGCAGATCTGGATATGGATGCCGTCCTATCTGCGGCGGCGGAATCGGGTGTTGCCCTGGAGATCAATGCCAGCCCATACCGGCTCGATTTGGATGATATTTATGCCCGCCGCGCCCGGGAAATGGGCATTCCCATCAGCATTAATACAGATGCGCATTCCGAAGCGGATCTCGACATGCTTCCGTTTGGCGTTGCCATTGCCCGCCGTGCCTGGCTGACATCCGATGATGTGATCAATGCTTGGCCCACGGAACGCTTGTTGGATTGGCTTGCAAAGCGTGGTTGATGACGGTTTTGATGATAAGTTACAAAATTCTTACGCAGACTTAATCTTTCTGTAAGAATTATTATCTCTAAAATTGTTATAATAAATCCGACAGAAGGAGTCCATTTATGTTTATGTTTGAAGGACCTGACCGCCGGAAAGAAGAAGAGCGTGTTCGCAACGAAGGCCGTCTGCCACCAGGACAAGCCCTGACATTGAAATTTCCTGTGTTGCATTATGGACCTGTGCCATCGTTTAACCCTGCAACCTGGGCTTTGCGCGTTTGGGGTGAAGTCGAGCAGGAAAAACACTGGACGTGGGGCGAGTTCAACCAGCTGCCACGCACAAAATTATTGATGGATATTCACTGCGTGACGAAGTGGAGCAAGTTTGATACGCTTTGGGAAGGTGTTTCGGTAAGGACCTTACTGGAACAAGGCCTAATCAAGCTAAAGCCGACCGCAAAGTACGTAATGCAGCATGCCGAACATGGCTTTACAGTGAATTTACCGCTTGAAGTGGTGCTGCAGGATAATTTCCTAATGGCGACTCATTACGATGGTAAGCCGATTGATCCTGACCATGGATTCCCGCTGAGGGGTGTAGTGGGTTATATCCCTGGACAGGAGGATATGGAAACACCATATTTTTGGAAGGGAGCCAAGTGGCTGCGTGGGCTTGAGTTCATGCCTGCTGACAGGCGCGGTTTCTGGGAACAAGCAGGTTATCATAACCGGGCAGATGTATGGAAAGAAGAGCGCTACGGTTAGTTTAATAAAAGAGAAGCTGAGCAACAATGCTCAGCTTCTCTTTTATTAAATGTGACTTTTACGGCCGTTTTGTTAGAGTAAGGGTTAAGTCAACTTTCTGGTCTCCGCGCAGCACGGTCAGAGTGATTTGCTCACCAGGAGATTTGTAATCAACCAGGTAGCCGATCAGATCGTCGTAGATTTTTACGGGGTTGCCATCGATCGCAACGACCAGGTCGCCGCCAGATTCCAAACCGGGGACGTTGGTGGACCGGCTCGCACCGATCATCCCGGCTTTTTCGGCCGGACCGCCTGGCAGCACGCCTGTAATATAAACTCCTGTCATGCTTTTTATTCCTAATTCATTGATGACTTTCAATGACATTAGTTCACTTTGCAAGGCTGAAATCCCCATATATGGGTATTCAAACTTGCCGTCTTTTATGATGGCTGGTACCACTCTCTTGACCAGATTGATGGGGATGGCGAAGCCAATTCCAGAATTGACAGGCTCACCGGTTACGTTACTCGCATCAGTTCGAATGGAGCGGTTGATGCCTATAATTTCGCCATTGATGTTGAACAGTGGTCCACCAGAATTTCCTGGGTTAATGGCTGCATCCGTCTGGATCATATCAGCTACGCTGAAGTTTCCGCCACCTGCAACTTCTCGGTTTGAATCCTGGGTTCGCCCAAGTGCTGAGATAATGCCAAGGGTCATGCTCCCATTCAGGCCAAAGGGGTTGCCGATTGCGACAACAGACTGCCCAACGTTCAACAATTTCGAATCACCAAGCGGCAGTGGGTGAATTTCTGAGGCAGGGGCATCCACTTTGATCACAGCCAGGTCTGAATCACTATCCATTCCAACCAGTTTAGCTGTGGCTTTATAGCCAGAGCTAAAATCTACTTCGATGCTCTCTTGACCGTTCACAACGTGTTGATTGGTTACGATGTGACCCTGGTCATCGAATACGATGCCTGTGCCCAGACTGCCGCCTTGTGCAGTGGTAACCTGAATCGCCACAATTCCGGGTAGCACATTTTGATAGAGCGATGTGAGGGTCTCTTGCTGATTTACATTATCAGCTGAAACCAGGATGGGAGCGACGGTTGGTACAGCAACTGCTGGGTTAGTTTGTGCTGGAGTTGTAGTTGTGGGTCGAATTGACTGGCAAGCCAGAGATGCAAAAATCAATGCAGCAATGGCTGTCAGTAAATGGAATGGCTTCTTCATTTGATCTCCTAGAATTTCCGTGAATTATTTATTAAGATCACGGGCTTTTTGTAATAATATTTTCTGTTCGGGGCTGATGTTTTTAGGTATCCGAATTTTTACTTGTAAGAACAAATCGCCCTTTTCCTGTGGATTTTTAAGGGTGGGCATGCCGCGTCCGGCTATGCGGATCTTTTGTTCGGTCTGGGTTCCGGCTGGGATGGTTAACTTTACCTTGCCACTCATGGTGGGAACCTCAACCTCGCCACCCAGGATGGCGGTGAAAACATCTACTGAAACTGGCGCATATAGATCAGAGCCATCACGGTCAAAGCGCACATCATCCTGGACGGATATTTTTAAATATAAGTCAGAGCCATCCGGTGCGCCATTTGCAACTCGCACTTTCGTCCCAGTTTTTGCACCGGCTGGGATTTTTACCTGAATGCGCCGGCCGCCAGTTTCTATTATTCTGGTAGCGCCATCCCATGCTTCTTGTAGGGAAATAGCCACAGATTGTTCATGCTGATGTGTGCGGCGTGTGCGGATATCATTGCCCGGCATTCCACCCTGGCCACCAAAAAAGGCACTGAAAAAATCAGAGAAGCCACCTCCGCCAGCACCGCCGAACAGATCGTCAAAGTTAACCTGCTGACCTCCGGCGTTGTTGCTATACCATTGACCCCAATCGAAACCTTCGGGCCGTCCGCCATTGCTTTGATAATTGGAATAGGCACTCCCCAACTGATCGTAGCGGGCCCGTTTTTGCGGTTCGGAAAGTACCTGGTAGGCCTCATTCATTTCCTTGAACTTTTCTTCGGCCTGTTTATCCCCAGGATTCCGGTCCGGGTGATACTTTAAAGCCAATTTACGATACGCAGAGCGAATTTCTTCCGCACTGGCAGAACGAGAAACACCGAGGATTTGATAATAATCTTTATAGTCCATACTATCTTAGATTCTAAGGCGTTTAAGATACCCGAGTCAAGCTGCTTTAGGGATATCTAACGCAACTCTAACCTAATTGCGGGGGTTTATGTCTTGAATGGCAGCTTTATTACGCATATACTATTGCATGCCAGTGACATCCGTGGAATTTAAAACTATCATACATCTGAAAGATGAATAACCGATGAAATCAATCTGTATATATTGTGGATCATCCGACAATATTCACCCCGACTTTAAACTTGTTGGCCGCAAGATGGGGCAGAGCCTGGCAGAAAACGGTATTCGTTTAATTTTCGGCGGGGCAAAAACCGGTATCATGGGTGCTGTTGCTGACGGGGCTCTGGAAGCTGGCGGTGAGGTGTTTGGTGTGATTGTCGAATCGATGAATACATCTGCTCTGGTGCACATGGGACTAACTTGCCTTGAAGTGACCCCCACCATCCATGAACGCAAGGCGCGGATGTATGCGCTTGCTGATGGATACATTGCTCTGCCTGGAGGCTTTGGCACCTTTGATGAGTTGTTTGAAACCATTACCTGGGCTCAAATTGGCGTGCATGTAAAACCAATTGGTCTGTTGAATGCGCGTAACTACTTTGATCCACTCTGGGCGATGGTGCTTCATGCAGAAAAAGAAGGATTTGTTTTTCCCGAGCACAGGGAAATGCTGTGCATGGCTGAAACACCGCAGGAATTGTTGACTTGTATGAGCGCTTACCAACCATCCTTGGACGCAGTGAAAAGGTGGATGCGGCAGGATGGCTAAAGTATTTTAGCGTTTTCAACCAATCCAAATACGCATTGAGATTTGAGTGCTTAATTATTCCAGGCTGCCATTATTCATCTTCGCATCCATCGTGCTGCTGCTGACACCCGGCCCGGCTGTGTTGTACATCATTGCCCGTAGTATCGACCAGGGTCGCATGGCCGGCATTGTCTCTGTTGTCAGTGTGGAAGTGGGTAACTTCTTTCATGCCATTGCGGCTGCGCTGGGTCTTTCTGCCCTGCTGTTATCTTCATCAACAGCTTTCAGTATTGTGAAATATTTAGGCGCGGCCTACCTGGTATACCTGGGGGTGTCCAAACTTCTAGCGCGAAGTGTAAGGGATGAAACCCAGCATATTCAAAGCGAACCCCAAAGCCTGCGCAGGATCTTTTCGCAGGGCGTAATGGTGGCGGTTTTCAATCCCAAGACTGCTCTGTTTTTTCTGGCATTTTTACCGCAGTTTGTGGACCGCGCGAATGGACAGGTTGGTCTGCAATTGTTCACGCTTGGCTGTTTTTTCGTATTGATGGCCATTTTCAGCGATGGAATGTATGCGCTGCTGGCCAGTTCGGCCGGGCAGTGGTTAAAATCCCACCGCCAGGTCTGGCTGGCGGAACGATACGTTGCAGGATTCATTTATATCGGGTTGGGGATTAGCGCTGCGTTGTCTGGTGGCCCGAATTGAGCCAGCACCTTTGGTATCTTCGATATTCCGATAAACTTACTGTGCATGGTTGTTTAATACAGGATATCGCATCCTGATGATAGCCCAAACATCGTGATGAAGGAAACTTCGCAAAGAAAACCAATCTGAAGCGGGTATGAGCGTTTGCTCACCGCATTACGCGCTTTCTCATTATTCGCAAGCCAAAGGGCAAATAATGCGTGGACCGACTTGCCAGAGAAACCGCAAGGTAAGGTTGTTAATGAACGGGATGTGATTTTGATAATAAAAAAGAGACTTGCCTGCGAACTGGCCGATGGGCGCTGGTTGGCGGACAAGTCTCTACGGTTTGTACGGGTTTTAGTCGTTGCCTGGTTTGTTCTGGAGTACTGCTTCGATCTTTCCAATGACTTCGGGACTGAGTTTTTCGATCACATCCAGTGCCTTCATGTTTTCATGCACCTGTGATACCCGGCTGGCGCCCGTGATAACGGTGCTGACATTCGGATTCTTAAGACACCACGCAATCGCCATCTGGGCAGCGCTGCAGCTCAATTCATCTGCAATGGCTTGCAAGCCTTTGACCTTTGAGATTTTTTCAGCGCTTGTGAAGCGCGGAAGCAGCCATTCGTAACCCTTTAGCGCACCGCGGCTGTCCGATGGGATACCATCGTTGTATTTTCCGGTCAGTAGCCCGGATGCCAGTGGGGACCAGATGGTGGCGCCGTAACCATAATCAGTAAATAAACGCGCGTATTCCATCTCGAAGCGATCTCGCGCTAGCATGTTGTATTGCGGCTGTTCCATGACTGGTTTGTGCAGGTGATGGCGTTCGGCGATTTCGATTGCGGAGACAATATCTGCGGCAGGCCATTCAGATGTGCCCCAATATAAGGCTTTACCTTGTTCTACTATATTGTGCATGGCCCAAACGGTTTCTTCGATTGGTGTGTTTGGGTCTGCGCGGTGGCAGAATACCAGGTCTACATATTCCATATCGAAGCGTTTCAGCGAGCCATCTATGGCTTCAAATAAGCGTTTCCGGTTTAGCGTATTTTTTTCGTTTACGCCTTCGTTCAGGCCCCAAAAAAACTTGGTCGAGACTACATAACTTGAACGCCGCCAGCCCAGCTTTTTGAGTGCCAACCCCATTACTTCTTCGGATTTTCCGTTTGCGTAGATTTCCGCATTATCAAAAAAATTTACGCCAGCTTCGTAAGCGGCAGCCATGCACTCCATCGCTGCGTCTACATCTACCTGGGTATGGAAAGTAACCCAGGAGCCGAGTGATAATTCGCTGACCTGTAAACCAGACCGACCTAAACGACGATAATTCATGAAATATGATCTCCTTGCGATAAAGTGTAATGATGTTTTTACTCACGGCCATCGGTTTTGCTTTTTGCCGTGCTGATTTTTGCTGCGCGGACCGCTGCGATTGGAAATCTAAGGTTTGCCGGCAAGTAGATTGGCGGAGCGTGATTTCCATTCCTAATCTACAAAAAATATCTTTTTCCGTTGCGCACGGCACCCTGTGTGGGGATGTCAACTTTGTCTAGTGTGGCTCGCCGCAGGGCAGCCCATCGTTGCAATGGATGTGATGGGTAGACCAGAGCCTGGATGCCGGTAAGTAAATCCGTAATGGGTGTAATTTAGTGACTTTGCCAGAGTCAATCAGGACTTATCCGTATCGGCTGGTTTGTCATCTTCATGAAAATCTTCAACCTGATAAATTTGAACATCAATATGTTTTTGCTGCCAATATTGGGGGTCTGCTCCCATTTTGACACACAAATGACTGAGGAATTTCTCCTTTTCCGGGATTTGAGCCCAGACCTGTGGCAAGAAGGTAGCTCGGCGAGAGCTGTCTCGCAGAATGACTCCATCGATGCCGGGGCGTAACCTGGCCACTAAATCATCAGTATTCTTGTAAATGAGGGTCTGGGGTATCGTTAACCGTGAAATTTCGATTTTGATCCAGGCAAGCTCGCTGTGGTGTACAGGCGGAAAACGGTAATCTTCTAGGGCGGCAGTTATAGGTGAAAGCAGCTTCTCGTTTACGGTTGGGAGACTTTTTCCGCGCACACCGTTTTCGAGGGCTTGCCTTGCCAGGAGAAGAAGAATTTGCTTATCTGCGTCTGTAAGCTCTTCTGTCATTTGTAGTTCCTTTTCGGTTATTAAATCAGGATACTATTATTTTTTGATACTCTCTATTATAGTAAATCAAGGGATTACCAGCGTTGACTGATTGGGCAGATAGGACTTCCCCAATAAATATAGTGTGTGTGCCTGAACCCAGTGTGGTCACGACGTGACAATCAAGTTGAGCCAATGCGTGTTTAAGCAGAGGCGTGCCGCTTACGAGCGATATTGTTTCTATGCCATTCAGGCGATCCATTTCATCAGCCATGCGTCCGGCAAATCGATCAGAAAGCTCCACCTGACTGGCTTCCAGAATGCTAATGCCGAAATGATGTGATTGCATGATCAAATCATGAGTACGTGTATTCTGTGCCAGAGAGATAAGCACCTGGGCAGGTGCCAGGGAAACAGAAGTAAAAGAGCTGACTGTCATTCCATGCTGAATACCAGCATGTGCGGCAGTTACAACTGTAACCCCAGTAGCCCAGAAGCGCATAGCTTGGCGAAGTAGTTCTGATTCAACGGTCATTGAATTCTCCATTTGATTTTTCCATCATACTTCCGGCTGAAGGGGACGTCAAGCCAAATATTGATTTAGTTTTTGTCGGCAGGTTTCTGTCCTGAATAGTGTTTGCAAACCCCTTCGAAATTCAATTGCCCTACACGAAATTTTTCAGGTAGTATATAATGGTTTAATATGGAAAACCCTACCCAACCGCCTGAAACCCGGACGGTCCAACGTTCAGAACTACGGCGAAGACCGAAATCGCCCCGTGTTCTACAATCTGCGCTGATTACAGCACTTGTAGTTGCTACGTTGTTCGTGGCATTTTCGCCAAACTCGTTTTCAGGGGGCTTTAGTGATCCATTCTCGACCCTGTTAACTGCCGAGCCAGATTCAGCCATCTTTACCGGAACAACCCAACCCAATGTCAAGATCGGGATTGTTTCAGGGCATATGGGCAATGATTCGGGTGCTGTCTGTGAAGATGGTACCACCGAGGCGGATGTAAATTTCCGGATTGCAACCATTGTCCAGCAGAAATTAAATGCGCTTGGCTACGAGACAGATCTGCTCAAAGAAAAAGATCCCCGCCTGAATAATTACCACGCAGCAGTGCTGGTCTCCATTCACAACGATTCTTGTGATTATGTCAATGATCAGGCTACGGGTTTTAAAGTCGCAGCGGCCATGAGTACTCGTGATACAAATCTGGCGAATCGTTTGGAAGCCTGCCTGCGTGAACGTTATCAACATATAACGGGTCTGCCCTTGCATGAAAGTGTTACCAATGATATGACCTTTTACCATGCATTCAATGAAATAGACCCTGGCACCCCGGCGGGTATCATAGAAACGGGTTTTCTAAACCTTGATTATGATATTTTAACGAAACGTACCAACCTGGTTGCCACGGGTGTTGCAGACGGTATTATCTGTTTTATTAATAATGAAAATATTGCGCCCATAGCTACTCCATAGACTGACCGCAAAGGTATCCTATGAATTCGAATCAAATCGCTGCCTTTAAAAATCTGGAACTGGCCCAGCAAGCCTTGAAAGCCGGAGATAAAAATACATCCCGTCAGCTTGCTGCACAAGCGGCTCAGTTGGCGCCAGAATTGGAAGAAGTCTGGTTGCTCATGGCAGCGCTTGCTTCCCCTCATGGCAGCGTGACTTACCTGGAAAAAGCGTTAAAAATTAATCCCAACAGCGAGCGTGCCCAAAAGGGTATGAGCTGGGCCCAAGGGCGAGTCCAGAAAGAACAGGATGCCAGGGCTGTTGAGGCAAAGCCGCAGGAAACACCGCAACCAGCTCGGGTGATTCAGGAAGAAAAACCTTGGGCTGATACCGTAGTGCCGCAACAATCAGCGACCCAACCTGCACTTATAGCAAAACCAGAGCCTGACTCTGTTCCCGGTTCCGGCCCTATACCCGCTCCGGTGGTAGTATCAGCGGTTCAAGGTAGCAAGGCAGCCACCCGTTCCCGTTATTCATATATTACTCTGCTTGGTGTGGTTGTCTGCCTGGTTTTAGCATGGGCTGGCTGGCAGGGGGCCACACCCGTAGCTGCTTTCTTTAATAGTGGCGCTTTTGCGGCTGAAGATCATGGCCCTGCCTTGGGCAGCGCAGAAATTGCCAAATCAGATGCTCCCAGGCTTGTGCTTGCATCGACGCCTATGCCGACTACCACTGTCTTGGAGCCGCCAGCGAATAGTATTTCGGCCGGTTTATCGACACTAACCCCGACACGTTCCCCATTCGAAACTGATGTACCAACTGAGACTTCGCCTGCTCCCACTCAGACTCTGTCCGTGCCAACGATGACTGCTCCGGCACCCACCGAAACATTTATACCGCCAACCGCTACCGTTGTAGTCCCAACCACAACGCCGGTGCCAACTGCGACGCCAATCCCCACCGATATTATTCAGGCAACAGCCACCCTGGCGCCTGTATCATTGGAGCAACCATCCCCCACGGCATTGCCAACAGATACTGCCGAGCCTGGCTCAACTCAGTATGTTCCTCCCACTCCTAACCCGAATGGCGGCGGTTCAAACGCTGCGGGTCGCTGGATTGATGTGGATCTGACCAATCAGAGGGTTTATGCCTATGAAGGTAATACAGTTGTAAATTCCTTTATTGTTTCCACGGGCACCTGGCAGCATCCAACGGTTACGGGTCAGTATCATGTTTATGTTAAATATCGATATACCGATATGTCTGGCCCGGGTTATTACCTGCCCAATGTGCCATATACAATGTATTTTTATCAGGGTTATGCAATTCACGGCACTTACTGGCATAATAACTTTGGCACGCCAATGAGCCATGGATGTGTGAATCTTTCTATCCCCGATTCTGGATGGGTATTTAATTGGGCTTCGGTGGGCACACTGGTAAACGTACACTATTAGATTGAATAGGTAGTTCGGAGAGAAAAATGCACAGCTCTTTTCAATTTGACCAATATTTATTAAAGCGTCAGGTTTTTGCGCTGACCGGGAAGTTACGTTTTTATAACCCACAGGGTGTCTTGGTATTATTTAGCGAACAGAAAATGTTCAAACTGCGCGAGGATATCCGTGTCTTTTCTGATGAGCAAAAGTCACAGGAAGTTTTGGCAATTAAGGCCCGTCAGATTATCGATTTCTCTGCCGCATACGATGTAATTGACAGCACTACTACTGAAAAGGTAGGGACTTTGAGACGTAAAGGTTTCAAATCTATCTTGCGTGATGAATGGGATGTGCTCGATGCCGATGACAGGCTAGTTGGCAGTCTTTTTGAGGACAGTATGGGGTTGGCAATGCTGCGTCGTTTCGTTTTAGGTTCGCTTTTACCCCAAAACTACGATCTTACGATTGACAATCAACGCGTGGCTGATCTGAAACAGCGTTTTAATCTCTTTCGTTATGAAATGGATCTCGACTTTAGCATGGATAGTGCCCGGCGTATTGACCGGCGTCTTGGGTTGGCGGCTGCAATATTATTAGCCATCATAGAAGGAAAGCAGGAATAATGTCACGCAAGGCCCTCTTTGTAGGGTTGGTTTTCGATGAGTATGATCGTCCGCTTGAAGCTGGATCTGTCGGCGTGGATCCAGCATATATCATTAATGATGCCGGGTTTAAGCGTTATATCCCGGCTGAACAGATTGACCAGGTTATTCTGGCTGAAATGAAAAAGCTGATCCACGGGAATGAAGGCTTTCTGAGTGAGCAGGCTGCCAAAATGATTGGCGCGGATGATTTATTTAGCAAAGCAATGATCGAAAATCAACTAAAGAATATCGATAAGCAGTTTGCGATGTTGTTTGAAGTTGGCATTCCTGAAGAAATGCGGGCATACCTGGGTATGTCAGGTTTCAAAGTGACTGTTGATTATCACGGCGTGGTACTGGAAGTTCGCCCGGGTGGTGGCGCCAGCGATGATGGTGGGGACGGTGGCGGTGATCTGTAAGTGTGTCCATTTTTAAACTACCAGGTTGAATCAAAGGAACGCTCTAAACAATCAGAGCGTTCCTTTTGTATATTTTGTTAATCTGGTTCTACGTTGGTTGGCAGTACGACTGTGAATTTTGAGCCTCGGCCGAGTACCGATTCCACCCAGATCCGGCCGCCATGGTTTTCCACAATTGACTTGACGATTGCCAGGCCCAGACCAGTTCCCGCGCTCCCCTTTGGAGCATTGCTGGCACGATAAAATTTTTCAAAAATATGGTGCTGTTCAACTGCAGAGATGCCTATGCCGGTGTCAGCCACTTCGAAAATAAGTTTGGTTGCATCGCTTTTTAGGCTGACCTTGATCTTCCCTTTTTCAGGAGTGTACTTGATAGCGTTGACCAGCAAATTGTCTATGACTTGCCGAAGACGCAGAGGATTGCCTTGCAAAATGGGTAAATCCTGGTCGATATCGATCAATATTTCCTGATGTTTGTCTTTAATTTGCCGCTCAAGATTATCCAGGGTATAGCGTAATATGGTTCCGATCGAAACGTCATCTCGTCGCGTATCGAAACCAGCTTCGATGCGGCCCAGGTCGAGCAAGTCATTCACAAGTTCTGTGATGCTATGGGCATTATTTTGAACATGTTTAACGAATTCTTTTTGTTGGTCATTTAATGGACCAACACGATCAAGCAGTTCAATATATCCCATGATAGCAGTCAGAGGTGAACGCAGATCGTGGGATATTGTGTGGATAAAATCGATTTTCACCTGGTCGAGTACTTTACGGTGGGTGACGTCTTCCAGCGTTATCACCGCACCGATGGAAGCAATGGGCGTGTATTGAGTGCTAAAAAAACGCCCATCCTCAAATGCAATCTCGTGAAACTTAAGTGGGTCATCTGTAATTGAATCAAGCAAACCGATAAAATCGATATCCGGGATCGCTTCCAAAACAGGCGTGTTGGTAAAATTGGCTAACCCCAGACCAAAGATGTTTTTTGCGGCCGGATTGATCAATAAAATGCGTTTTTGGTTATCCAGGAGGATAATGCCATCCTGGATGTTAGCGAGCGTAGTTTCCAGCTTGGCGCGTTCATTTTCCGTTTCTGTGTATAACTTGGCGTTTTGGATGGCGATCGATGCGAAATCAGCCAACACCATCATGAGTAATTCATGGTGTTTGGTAAATGGGCGTTTTGCGTTGCGGTTGTCGACACCCATTACACCTGTTACGCGTCCATTTGTAGACAGGGGAACATAAATGAGCGAATATACCAAATAGGAAGTCTTGATTTTATTGGGCTCATCCTGGGAAAAAGAGATGGGCAGCCCAGTTTCCATTACCTGCCCAGCCAGCGAATCATTTACCGGCAGCCGAAAGGTGCGGGCAAGTCCATCCGTATAGTTTCGTTCGGCGCGCATATATAGTTCTTTGGTGGTTTCGTCGGGCAGCAGTAAATGTCCTTCTTCTGCCCCGGTTAATTCCACTGCAGCGGTGACTACGCTGGTCAGTACGCTGTCGAGATCGAGTGAAGCCGTGATGGAGCGGCTCAAATTAACCAACGTGTCCATCTCGTTGACGCGTTGTTCCAGTGAAGATGTGCTGCGGCGTACCTCTTGACGAACCCAATCTCCCATTTGTTTGGCGCGGGTTTGGCTGCGTTGGATGGCGCGCACAATATCGTCGATCTTCAAGGGGGGGTAGATATAATCGCTCAGCCCGGCTCGCAGGGCTTGCAGTGCCATCTGCGGAGTATAGGTGGCATCATAGTAAATGATCGGCAGCGTGGGGAAGCGCTCCAAAGTTTTTATTGCCAGATCAAAGCCTTTCTTGTCCCCCAGTTTTTCAGAAATGACAAGTAAGGTTGGAGTCGTCTCCTGCAGGGCTTTATCTAGTGCGGTCACAGTCGTTGCCATCGACAGGCCATAACCCGTAGACCGCAATGCTCGCTCCAATAGATCGAGCGTTGGTGATGGCTCCATGGCGAGCAAAACAAGGTCTGTCTTGGACATACCCCAATTTTACCTTACCCTAAGTTTTTGGTTGACTTTTTTATTGGCTGATCATTGCGATTAGGCGCTTCAATGTAATTTGCGTTGTTTCAAGGGCCTGTTTCTGTTGTGGGCTTAATGCCCCCATTTTTTCAGCGATGGTTAAGTCCAATGGGTAAAGTGCTGTAGTCAGGCTGGTTTGGATTTCCTGGCGCATGCGCTGCAGCAGATCGTTCTTGCGTTTTTCGCCAATCTGGGCTGCTTCGGCATTTTGCGCAAAGGCTCGGAATAAGCGTGCGTTTACCAATGATATTGATGCATAGTCTGAGATAGCCTCAGCGAGTGTGTGTTCACTATCTCCAAACGGTTTTTCAGCTCTTCGTACAACGGTTAGCAGTCCGACGGCCTCGTTTTTTACCTTTACAGGGATGACCATCGCGGATTTGCCTAATGCAGCGATTTTAAAATTCTGCAAAGGTTGACCATGAATGGCCAGTGTTTCAAGCGACATCGCCACCAAAGGCCCGAGCCCATCGTCAAAGGGTTGGCCAATTCTTCGTGCCAAAGCTTCGGGCAAATTGCGCTGTGCTGCCAATACAAATGCCTTGGTATTCTCGTCTTTTATGGTTAGCCAGCCCAGGTCAGCTTCTGTAACGCCGGTTATTGCTTCGACAATCTTATCGAACAACACGCGCTGGTCAGTGATCGATATCACGGCGCGCCCAACCGCAAATATGGTGCTCAGTTCGCGTACACGCTGTTGCAATTCGCTGTTTGTTTTTTTTATTTGCGCATCCAGCGCTTCACGTGCACGGATTTCACGCACTTGTTTTAATGCACGTTCCACGCACGAGGCGAGCTCAGCCTCGCGCACAGGCAAGATTACATAGTCACTGGCACCAAGGCGGAATGCTTGAATGATCTTAGCTTCCTGACCTTTTTCGGCCATGATGATCATGGGGATGGACATGCCTTGGGATGTGAGAGCCACCAATATATCTTTACCGCTCAAGCCGGGTAGATTGATATTTGTGATCACCAGATCTGGCTGAAGTTGGATTGCCTGGCGAATAGCGCTTGACCCATCCATAGCCACGCTTACCTGGTATCCAAGCGGTTTCAGGATTTGCCGGACAATTAAATCACTGATGCCAGGGTCGCTTTCAACAACAAGAATTTTTTCGGATAAAGTGTTAGCCATATCAATTTATAATAGCATGATTCTTGAACTTTTGTGTTTTTAGATTTGTAAGGCATGGCCCATTAGGGCCGAGGAAGTTTGTATGCTTGATACTTTCAATTGGTGGCGTGATGGCATTATCTATCAAATATATCCACGTTCGTTTTCTGATTCAAACGGTGATGGCTTCGGAGATTTGGCTGGTATCACGGCCCGGTTGGACTATCTGGTAGACCTGGGCGTTGATGCCATCTGGCTTTCTCCGTTCTACCCCAGTCCGGATGCTGATTTTGGCTATGATATTAGTGATTACACTGCGGTCGATCACCGGTTTGGCAGTATGTCCGATTTCGATCATATGTTGTTGCAGGCTCACCAGCTCTGACCAGCATGCTTGGTTTTTAGAGTCGCGTTCCAGTCGCGAAAACCCGAAGCGTGATTGGTATATCTGGCGCGAACCTGCCCCGGGCGGACGTCCACCCAACAACTGGCAGGCGAGTTTTGGCGGGAGCGCATGGGAATTCGACCCAAAAACAGGCCAATATTATCTACATTCTTTCCTCAAGCAGCAGCCAGATATCAACTGGCGCAACCCCGATGCACGTAAAGCCCAAATGAATGTTTTCCGTTTCTGGCTGGAGCGCGGCGTGGATGGTTTCCGCTTGGATGTGTTTAATGCTTATTTTAAGGATGCCCAGTTTCGCAACAACCCGGCCCAATTTGGCCTGCGGGCTTTTGATCGCCAGAAACATGTTTATGATATGAGCCAGCCCGAAATGACCGGCCTTTTGCAGGAATTGCGTGAGCTGCTTGATTCTTACCCCGAACGTTATTCGGTCGGTGAGACTTATGTCACCTCGCTCGAGAAAACCATTGGTTACATGGGCGACGATCGCTTGCACGCAGCTTTTAGTTTTGACTTTTTTGATTCTGACCTGGTATTTCCCTGGCGTTCAGACTGGCTGTTGGAGCGTATCAATCGCCGGGAGATGCTTTTTGAGCGCGCGGCTGCCTGGCCTACCACTGTTTTAAGTAACCACGATAAACCTCGTACCGCCAGCCGCTATGCCAGAGGTGAGCAGGATCACCAGGCGTTAATCGCTATGACTCTGTTGCTTACATTGCGTGGTACACCGTTCATGTACTATGGTGAGGAAATTGGTATGCGCGATGTTGCTTTGAATCGGAATGAGATCATGGATCCCCCAGGTAAAAAATACTGGCCAATTTATAAAGGACGCGATGGCTGCCGTGCGCCCATGCAATGGACAAATGCTGTCTTTGCCGGGTTCTCATCAGCCCAGCCCTGGTTAAAAGTCCATCCCGACTATGTGCATCGAAATGTCTTGGCTCAACAAGCTGATCCAAATTCTCTATGGAACTTTACCAGACGATTGATCACCCTGCGCCGTACCCATCCAGCTCTGCGCCAGGGCACTTTCCGGGTGATTTTCCGCGCAGACACAGGTGTTTTGGGATACGAGCGTACGCTGGCTGATATAGCTGGTAAACCGCAGCGCATCCTGGTATATATGAATTTTACCGGTCAACCAGCGCTAATAAGCTTTGTCCCAGACGCCAGCCCGGAAACTGCCACAATCTTGCTTGGTAACGCCAGTCGCCAGAGGTTTTTGGCCCCCAATCAGCAGTTTGAACTGTATCCCTACGAAGTCCTGCTGCTGGAAGTGAAATCGGCGGCTGTGTGATAAACTTTTAATATGGTTGCTGACCTTTCGAAATACAACATAATTGTTATTATCCCGGCGTATCGCGTCGAGCGTGAATTGAACGCCGTATTAAAAAGCATCCCGCCATATATTCGTTCCATTGTTGTTGTGAATGATGCATCTCCGGATGGTACGGCGCAGGTCATTGAAGCTGCGCGCTTGCTGGATAAGCGTATCGTTCCTGTAGTGCATGCAAAAAATAGCGGTGTGGGCGGTGCGATGATCAGTGGTTATCAAAAAGCCCTTGAACTGGGTGCGCAGATCGTTGTAAAACTGGATGGCGATGGTCAGATGTCTTCGGATGATATTCCTGTCCTGGTCGCGCCATTGATCGCGGGTCAAGCTGACTTTACAAAAGGCAATCGTTTTAGAGATTTTCTGGCACTCAGCCGAATGCCCTTTATCAGGCGCGTGGGCAATGTCGTTTTGAGTTTTCTGGCCAAATCGGCTACAGGCTATTGGAATTGTTTTGATCCTACCAACGGTTTCCTGGCAATGCGTGGCGAAGTTCTGGCCCAGCTGCCTCTTGAGAGAATCCACAAGAGCTATTTCTTTGAGATTTCCCAACTCAGCCAACTATACCTGGTTGGGGCCTGTTTGCGCGATGTGCCCATTCAGGCGCGTTATGCCGACGAAATATCCAGCTTATCGATCATTAAGGTGCTGGCAGAGTTTCCTCCGGCACTGATGGCTTTATTTCTGAGACGTATTTTGCTCCATTATTTCTTATACGATTTTTCGATTGGTTCTGTTTACATATTGGTGGGTTTGCCCCTTTTTATATTTGGCCTGATTTTTGGGAGCCTGGAATGGGTTCACTATGCCAGCCGCGCAATTCCTGCGCCGACGGGTACGGTAATGTTAGCTACTCTGACAGTGATACTGGGAATTCAATTTCTGCTCTCGGCTGTATCCATCGACCTGCAGTCGGTTCCCCGCGAACCACTTTCCAGGCCGCTCGAATAATCCCCATTCGCGCTATACTAGATGCATGGAAATTTCCATGCAATATCTCTCAACTGGCAGACTGGATCCACCCGGACCGCTGAATCGTTTCCTCCCGCCAGTGCCGGAGGGTATAGCTCGTGCCTATGTAGCCGGGCTGAAACCATCGCCGGCTTGGATACTGGATCCCTTTGCTTCGTCGCCGCGTCTGGCTGTAGAGATGGCGCGTGCCGGGCAAAGAGTATTGGTCACTGCTGGCAACCCGGTCAGCCGTTTTCTGTTTGACCTGGCGGCCCATCCCCCAAAATTATCAGACTTGCAAGCTGCCCTGGCTGATCTGGCTGCCGCTCGTAAAGAAGGCAAGCGCCTGGAGACCCATCTGCAGTCGCTATACTTCACGCATTGTGATAACTGTCGGCGCGAATTATCTGCCGAAGCTTTTTTGTGGGACGGAAAAACTGGCGCGCTGATAGGGCGAATATATAATTGTGTTTGCGGCAGCGGAGGTGAGCATACTGCAACGCCGTTGGATGTGGAAAATGCCGCACTTTGGGCCCGTACTGATGGTTTACACCGATCGCGTGCCCTTGAACGTGTTACCCCCGGTGGTGATCCTGA
>JAPLGT010000324.1:0-31904 GCA_026390035.1 Chloroflexota bacterium | reverse complement strand
ACCCACAGCCGTCTTTATTGTCGGTTTGTAAGGTTCAAGTTCTCTTTATTGAAGGGTTTTTCATAGCACTCTTAGGGAATGTTCTCCAAATTTTATTATGTATTTGCAGTAATCGGCATTTAATTGAATCTGTTTGTTCTGGTCGTCGGTTATTTTGTGTTGTTTTAGGTATTTCAAAAGACTTTGGGTTTCAATCTCATTGGAAAAATCATAAAGTTCAGCCAACTCTTCTGGATTTAAATCGGAATTTTTCTTTAGTGGTAAATCTTTACCGATGTGAACCAATTTATTCCGAAGGCACCGAATTTGTTTTAATTCTTGGATATCGTGAGAATTTATCTTATATCCATTCTGATATTTCTCATCTTTATAAGCACGAAAAAAATATTCTATATCTTCCAGGCATGGATTTTTATGACCAGTATTCGAGAATTCTGGAGAAAGTACATCAAAGATTCTACATAAATTCACCAAATATTGTTCAACCATAGAATACCAAGTGATTACAAAGCTCATAAAAAATATATCAACTACTCTATCCAACTCAACTAGGTCAAATTCAATAGATTGGATATTTGCTTCTTCCCGAGACAATTTTTCATCATCCTTTATTATCTATTTTAGGGTTTTCCTTGAGGCAAAAATCTATTAGTTCTCTCTGAGACTGCCCCATATCTTGATTTAATTTTTCATATAATCTAAGTGTATTGCGAAAGTAAGATTCCAATAAACCATATCGACTGAAATTATCAATATATTGTGCCATTACGAGTCTCCATATTGTTCTAAAAAAACAACCACATCGGCTGTGGGGCGACCAAATAATGAAACTTACCCTGATTGATATCGTTATCTTATCAACTTCTGTTCAACCAAATCCCAACGATTTTGATATTCGCTGACGTCCCAACCAGTAATTGACTTGAAAGGTGGTAAGGTTACCGTTCTTATTTTGCTATCATTGTGTTCTTGCCCCTTCTTACCGAGTATTCCAAGCCAATAATGGTGAGCTTTATGGATTTCGCTGGCCATTACTGGGGATGGAATGATGTAATATACAAAATTTGAGACACTTTCAGGTGCAGGTATTCCGCCAAGAATCCAGAAAAAATTCTCGCCAAAATCCTTCTCTGCCTTCAAACCAACGCTACACGTTCGTCCACCCGGCACAAATGTTTTCACTTGGATATGAACAAATCGAGTTCCTTCGATATTGCTGCAGAGAATGTCAGTGTTCGGGGTATTTCCCATCGTTACAACGGCAGAATACCCTCTTCGGCAAAGTTCCCCCGCTACAAAAAACTGGCTGGCATTGCCTCGTGTGCTTTTCTCTTTTGCCATATTTCCCTTTCGGTTCGGGCATTTTGCGACGGTTGAAAACATTTGATATTAAAATTATGAAAACGGCCTAACAGCAGGGCGATACCCCAAACAACCAACAGTATTTTACAGGTTGATATTTATTTCTTCCTTTTGCCTTTTTGCATGGTTTGATAGCCTATCCATGAACTCAAAAAAAAGGACAAGTATCAAAATGGGGATAAAAAACGCAATGCCTCCGAAGCAAACATAGACAATGTTATATAAATCCCCACCTTCTCCTGTGTAGATATCTGTGTGCCAAAGATAAATTGTGCCGTCATTTCGCAGAGCATAAATAAAATTACGATTCAAACCCCAGTTCACAAAATTAATGCGGCATTGAGAAATCCTGGCTCTGACATCACTTAAGGGTGGCGGGGATGAGCAAGCCTCAGAGGTAATAGTTTCTTCAGACCCAGGATTCGGGAATAGTGGAATGTTAGGAACCATTTTCCAACAGCCCGACTCGCAAGTAGAAGTATTTTCATTTATGTAATAGCTCCCAGATTTACTTTGAACCAACAAACTAAAAGAATCGACTGCGACCAAATGCGCTACTTCGACCGGAGGCTTATCTAGCAAATGCCAGGATGTACCAATCCAACCATAATAAGTGGCATAGCCAAAAAAATAGCCCAGAATAGCCCCAATAATCGGTCCAATTATTATGGCAATAATTCGCGTTTTCATTATGCCCGGTTTCTCGTTTGTACAATCCCGATATTTGCCCGCGAAAAAGGTAGTATTGGGCGTTGGAAAGAATACTAATTGACTTACCCTAGCTCTTCAAAAATTCTTGTCAGTTCGCCAGGCTCAGTATCTTTGAGTACATTCACACGTTTTTGGATTTGTTGGTCTTTCAGGTCAAGATATCTCAGGTGGCCACTCGTATCCTTGATGATTAACTGAATTCGGTCAAAATCCTGCCCATGTTTTTGAGTGTAGTCTATCAAGCCCTTGGCCTTGGCAACAGAGTCAGCAAGAGCGCTGTCATGCGGGTCCAGAATATCCACCAATACCTGGCCATTCACAGAACGGAAAATGAGCAGGTCCGGATAGAGTGATTTCCATTCGTTATTGAATCTATATGGGATGCACAGTGACCACGTCTTGCGTGGCATATTACGAAACCAACCTGCAAACTCAGGCTTATTCCGTTCGTTCTTCAAGACATCGGTTTCCCAGGTGTTCAGGTCAGCTCCAAAGCCGCCACCAGGTTCGATATAAAGATGATGCTCCCAACGAGGCAGGCTCTTGGGTGTGGCAATATTGGGGGAAACAAACAGTCGTTCAGGTTCAGGGTCTTTGCCGGAACGTCGAATGCGGTTATAGACTTCCTGGCGGCTGGTGGTCAGACCTTGAATGGCGGTTTCGTATTTATCGAATAATTCATCAATTTTTGACTGGCAAACCGCGTTGAGTCGATACCATGCCTGGCCATCACGCAAGATACCATAGAGTTCGAGCTTTGCCCGCATAGGATTATTGATATCCTGTCGACTGCGCCAATAGGCAAGATGCAGGCCTTCGTTCCCTAAAAGCCGGTCGCATTGGCGGAACAGGTCATCCACATTTTCAGGCGTAACCGGCATCTTTTCGGTTTTCGGCGTGCCAATTTCTTGCCATTCGCCATATTCGACAGAAACTTCACGGATGACAATTTCCTGGTTTGCCGCGAGGTTGCCCGTAAAATCCGGGGATTTATTCAGGCGCGATAACTCGTCCGCAAGCGTTTTGACAATCAGAGCCTTTACTTCAGAATGAATTGTCTTGTCAATCTCATCATGAGCAGTGAGTTGGCGAGCGAGCTTCATCAGGCGCGGAACAGGGGATGCCTTTTCCATGCGTTCCACCCGATAGGTTTTCAAGGTTGCCAGTTTTTCAAAAAGGGCGGCTTTTGATGGGTCTTTTTCGAGATAAACCAGGTTCGCGCCGGTTTCCACTTCAACGCCCACACCGGTGTCGGGGTCGGGGTTGTTGAGTTTTTTCAAGATGGATTGCAGGCCATCGTAATCATAATGTGGCAGGAACAACGAAACGGTATTGAGAAAATCATTCGATTCGATGGAACGCGCAAGAGGAGTACGAACCATGCGTCCTACCAATTGGGCGATATAGGTGTAATCCTGCGCGCGGCGGAAAGACATCATCACTTCAGCGCGGGGGCAGTCCCATCCAGTCGATAAACTCATCTTGAATAGAACCACCTTGACCAGCGGGTCTTGTTCAATCATGGATGATTCGATTTTTCGAATTTTCTGCCCGGCAACTTCGAGGTCTTTATCTTCCTGGAAAGCGTGTGCCCAGGCTCCTTCGGGCAGGCGACCTGTGACCCGTTCAACCACATTGACCAGTTGTATCAGGTCAGTGGTGGTGAGATTGTCCCTGGTACCGCTCTCCACCTGGATGACCAGAACTGGCTCAATCACAGCCTCCAGGATTTGGTTGGCACAATAATCTTGCCATTCTTTCGTAAAGCGCTGCCAGTGACGGACCGATTGTTCCAGCAGACTCCAATCGGCGGGCTGGTCGTCATCTGGATAAAATAGGACAATTTTATCCTTCAGCAAACCAGAAATTTTGACATCCTCCGGGCTGATTTCTACAGGGCGTACAATTCGCCCGGTACCCTGCACCAGTTTCTGAAAACGTTCTGGGGTGGCGCTCATACCAATTATCAGCTTCAGGGGTTGTAATCCACCCTCGGGGTAGCCTTTTATAAACCGTTGAATGATGCTGGCAGCTTGCTCGGCTTCACGGGGTTTTTCGTTCATGCCGCGATGGGCTTCGTCGATGACTACATAAAAGTGCTGCCCGCTGGCTTCTGCGGTATTCTGGATGGTTTGCCAGATGGTGAAATCGCGCCCATCCCCAGCCTTCGTGAGCAGGCTTTCTTTGCCTAATTTTTGGATATTCAGGAAATAGATTTTGCCCGCTTCCAGGCGTTCCTGGCTGAAGGGCGGTTCAATCGTTACCAGGTCATGTTCAAAAAACACGCTGGACTGCCTGAGGATTTTGTCACGGCTTTGCTGGTTTAGTTCTGGGGAATCGCTGAGCCATAAAAAGACCGCTCGAGGGTCTGGGGGATATGCTTCAAATCCCTCGTTAATCCATTCCATCAGGGCATTGACAGTTGCGGTTTTACCAGAGCCGGTGGGCGAGCTGAGAATGATAGCCTGGGCATGCCCACGGCGGCTGTCATACCAGGCGGATTCAATGTGTTCCCGCATATCACGGGCGGCTTTTTCCTGGAATGGTTTGAGTTCAATTTTCACAGGTTATTCTCCGTGTTGATGCGGAAGTTGTCCAGATAATTTTTATAAAGCATACGTGTGTGGGGAATTTTGGGCAGGTCGGCAAGCATCTCACGATAAGCGCGTTCAGAATCAGTAACCAGAAACACATGGGTTATATCGGTCCGATTTTTAATTTCACGTTTAAATTCGGCAAAAGCGGTTTCATCCAACAACACCGCAAAGGGTGAAGTGGCAGAGATAAACCAGCGACTTGGACCACCTGCTGCTTCTCGTTCTCCCCGTGCACCAGCCATCAGCCAAAGAATTGGCAAAATTGCATCAAACTTTTCCCCATAGACGATTTCATCCGGGTCAAGGAAATCGAGCCGAAAATATTCCAGGTTTTCATCGAAGCCGGTGCTCATGGGGCGCTTTTCTGCTTCAGTTTCGGTGAGTGACCCCAGCAGCTTGGTCACCCGTGCCTTGATGGTATCAAATGTAGCCTTGCTGGTGGCGACAATGTAAAAATCGGTGATGTGGTTTTGCTCTTCCAGCGCATCCAACCAGGTATCTGCTTGCGCCTCGTCAAATAATATCGAAACCGAATGGTCGGATGAAACGATGAAGGCCGAATCATCCATCACCAGCGATTGTGGGAAGTCTTTGAACAGACTCAATAACTGTTTTTTGTTGGCTGTGGTGGTAATTTGTTCTGTGCTGAGAAAGCCAATATGCTTGAAGCGGCGCGGTTTTTCTTTGGTGATGACCTTGTCTGTGAAATACTCGCCATTCAACTCTGTTCCATCATCACGTATACCGCGAATAGTGAATTTGGAGCGCGGCCAGGTGACCGAATTGCAAATGCCGTGCCGTTCCCACCCGTCATCACCCGGCTTATAGCCTTGGTCAGTTAGGTTCTTGGCTTCATCGTCCGAGACTTCGTTGTTGGTGACCAGAATACAGCACCGGTTGCCGCCATCGGCGGCATTGAGGAGATTCACAGCATTAAGAGTCGTTCCAGAACCCGCAAAGAAGTCAATGATGATGGCATTCGGCTTATCCTCAACGAAAAACCGAATAGCATCCCGTGTTGCATAAACACTCTTAGGAAACGGGAATCTTTTATCTGGCAAGATGTCACCGAGCAGTCGCGAACCGTATTGCGTTGCATCATGGCTGGCAATACGCCACTGACTTCCCGGAATGGCGAGCACGAAAGAAGTTTCGGTTTGTTCGACTTCAATTGAGTCATTATTTCCATATCCAGATATATTAAACTCACCGCGCTGGATTTTTGCAAACTCGCCATCCTTCAGGATGTAAATGACATAACCCCTTTCTTGTGAACCACCAACACGAACACGGCCTTCGACCATACGCTCTTTAATGGTTTTAGGTGCCCATTGCCAGTTGCCTTCACTCCTATCCCTGCGTATTGGCAATACCGGAATTAAACCCTTGATGGGTTGGGGAATCGATTGCCCATTTGGCAGTGGGGAACCGATTGATTCAATTCGCATATTGTCTGGATTAACGTAAATCGGGTAGAAACAACCTGGCGAATGGCTCCTTGCTGCATTCGTACCAGAACGGCGAAGTAAATCCCAGCGAATATTTCCTGTATGCGTTCGACCTTTGTCCGAAACCCACTCACGCCCCAAACGAAGGCGTTGAGGTGCGATGTTGCCCAACATGACATAAAAGATGTACTCATCACTTCGACCAAATGCGCCCGCCCGTGCCACATTCGCCGGGTTAATCATCGTGCTGACCATTTGAATTCTGGCTTCTGGAAAGACCTGCTCCAATAACATCCCCAAGTGATAGACTTCTTTTTCATCAATGGTCACAATCAAAACGCCTGTGTCTGATTTGAGTAACTTTTTCCCCAAGAGCAATCGCTTTTTCATCATCGAAAGCCATTTACTATGCCGCCATTGGTCGTTCGAGTCGACATAATCATTGTTATATTTCCAATCGCGAGCGCCGGTATTGTAAGGCGGGTCGATATAAATCACATCCACCTGGCCAGTGTGGGTGTATTCCAGTAATTGCAGGGCGTGAAAATTATCGGCATTTATCAGGGTGTGGTAGGGTTTGCCTGGGGCGCGGGTCACCCGGTCAATGGGGGTGAGGGTCGGGTAAATTGTTTCCCCAAATTTCTTGAGCACAACCAAATCAGCGGTGGAGGCGGTTTCCTGAGCTCCATCCGGTTCGCGGGCAAGAGTAAATTCGCCATCAGCAGCAGATGATAAAACCTTGAAGACTTCGTTATTTTTCCCGCCTCGTTTGACCACCCGCAGACCTGGTTTCACAGGCAAGCCGGGAATTTGCACTTGTTCGGGGATGTGTTCTTCAAAGACCAGCCCAAATTTCTTGCCTGCTTTTAGTTTTGCAACTTCTCGCGCAAGTTCATTTCGGAGTTGGGGGTCTGGAATGTTTTTAATCAGGTCTTCAATTTTCGCCATATTGGAATCCACTCTATTTTCTATGATTTCTAATTATATCTGCCCAAGACGCAGTATGGCGCCTGGATGTTGCAAAGAGAACCCATCAAAGGCAGAATTGGTGTAGAATATTTGTGCTAATAAAAACGCCCTGCGGTGTGCAACCACCCAGAGCGATGACTAATGCCGGTTGAGGCGGCCTTGCGGTGTGATTTTAGCACATCCCGGGCGGATTTCTTTACAGGATGTGTGCAGCATGGACAGCACCAGAACGGTAAAAGCGAAAGCCGAGGATGTACTGGCCTGGATGACGGATTGGTTCAGGGAAAGAATCCAGCTTGAATGGCACAATGGCGTCAGGGTCAATTCAACCCTGGAAGAAAATCTTGCCGGGTTGAGATTGATAATTGGTTTTGAGCTTGAACCGGATTTTGAAGCGCTGACGCTTAAATTGATGGGAACCTATCGATTTCTTGCGGAGACCAACGATAACGGAATCCCGGACCCGTATTTCTATTCTTTTTACTTTTTCAAACTATTCAGGCTCGGTCCGGACCGCACTGATATCCGGAAAAAGCTCCCTATCTTCCATTTTGGGGAATTCACTGCCACGGTATTGGCTGAATTGTGGAATGAAATTGACCATAAATTTGAAACGATTAAATCCCCGCATATCTCTTCAATTCAAAAAGACCTGTAACAAATTAGATGTTTAGCGAAGGGTGGTGTAATAAAAATATTTTCGTTCTGAATTTGTCGCCACTGTTTTGGGCAGGGCTAAGTACTTGCTCCAACCCCGCCGATTAATTCTCGATATCAATTGTTGCGGGTAAAGTAAAATTTCCAGATAATTAACTACCATTAAATTTGGATTGTGATCGAAATTCCTGGCTAATCGAAAATTTTTATTTCCGATGTTGACAAGGAAAACCGCCAATTGGCCGATAGCGGTGAAAGTGAAGTATAAAGGGGCTGACAGTCGGATATTTTTAAGGTTCCATGGTCGTACAGGCTGGGGTAAAATTCTTGATTGTCGTGGCGCGTCAGAATAATATCCGGGCGGATGCTCTCGATCATCAGAACCCAACAACGACTATCTTGAAAAAGACTGACGAGGTCACTCCACGGAGATTTTTAGCATCTGCGAAGTTCTGGGTCCAAAGAAGTTTGCGGACCGCATGGTCGCGCTTTGCGCTTATTCGGAGAAAGTAAACGAGCAGCGGCTCCGGACGATGTTGTGGCCCACCTCAGGAGAATTGATGAACCAGGAATTTGTTAGAGTTGAAGTGACACCAATTGAAGAAAAAGAAGTCCAGAAATGGATGGAAATATTGAGAAAGCCTTCATCGTCGCGCAAGATGCTTTATAGTCCGGATAAAAAATACATTATCAATGTAACCCCCATAGGAGAAAGCGCAGATACCATCACGCTGGGCCTTATCGACCAGATGATCCACCACAGTGGAATTGTCAAAGTATTGGGTAAGTTCTGCGAACAATTTGTCACTGATGCGATCGAAAGAGGCGAACCTGAGTTTGTATCAGTGGCAACCATCTACTTATTCGAAATAGGGGGCAGAAAAATTAAATTAGTAAGGCGGATAAAACTGACTACGGAACGATGGATAAAAGTTGAACGAATGTGAAAAAGTTCTTCACTGTTTTTGCTGTCGGCTCAGAAAAATTCAGCGAGGCGGTAATACATTCTATAAACACAGAGAATGTTTTCGACACCTGAAACGTAAATAACTTATGGGACCAAGGTTAGTGAATAAACAGCAGCTCCCAAAGGTTAGCTGCGTTCTACCACTGAACTACACCCGGTGCTGGGATGATCTATTCAGCTGGTTTTGAGATTATGACCAGAGTCTTCAGTGAGCTAGAGAGCACCTGTACGGCTTTGCTGTATTCTTCTAAGGCGATATGTTCATCGGGAGTATGGTCAAGGGCTGAATCGCCGGGACCGTAGACCACACTTGGGCAGCGCCAGACCGGTGCGACGATGTTCAAGTCGGCGGTGCCGGTTTTGTAGACAAAGCTGGGGGAGCCGCCAGCAGCCCGAATGCCGCTTAACATTGCCCGCACCAGGGTGGAATTTTTCTCACAGGCCCAGGCGGGAACGGCGAATCCGCGCGGCTCAACTTGCGCGCCCAGGGTGATTTCAGCCAGTTTTGTATACCAATCTTGCGGGGATAGATCCACAGGCAGGCGGGCGCCGATGCTGAGCCGTGCCCATTGTTCAAAGCCATCTGCGCCTGATTCCATGCCGCGCAGGGTCAGCAGCAGCTGGTCAAAAATTTTCTCGCGTCCGTTGTTAAAGTCGGCAGCAAAGGCTTTGACTGCCAACCAGTGGTTGATAACCGTTTCGCAGGCTGGTTCGCCGGCATGCGCTGAGTGAAATTGTTCAGCCTTTACGCTGATATCTGCCCAGGCGCTGCCTTTATAACCCAATGAGACCCGGTTCCAGCGGTTAGGCTCACCGATGATCGCAAAATCTGGCTGGTAGCGTGATGCAATATAACGGGCGCCTTCCGAATTACGTTCTTCTTCAATCGCACCGATGACCACAAATTGCCAGCCGGGGGTAGTTTGCGATCCAATCTGCGCCACAGCGTCTACGAAGCAGGCTAGCGGGCCCTTGGCATCCACCGATCCGCGCCCATAAAGCTGGGCGTCTTGCACGCGCACCCGGATTTCGCCAGGGACTGTATCGATGTGCCCCAGCAGAATCACCTGCCGGGGGCCGTCGCCCATGACTCCAACAGCGTTGCCAGCTTCATCCACATAAGCCCGGCTGTAGCCGAGCGAAAGCATGCGACTTATCAGCCACTCCACGGCACTGCGCTCACTACCGGATGGGCTGTATTGTGAAACCAGGCCTGCCAGGGTTAAGTATTCTGCGTCCACCAAAGATTTATCCATGGGTGTGCGGTAAGCGCCTCAAGCCTGGCTACTGGCCGGGGCTTCGACGCCCTCAGTGAGAACCAAACTCAATACTTCCACAAGGTGATCAATTTGTTCATAGGTAATTACGAGCGGGGGCAGCAGGCGGATGACGGTCAGGCCGGCATTCAATGCCAGGATGTGGCGTTCCTGAAGCGTTTTTAGATAAGGCTGCACTTTTTGCTTGAGTTCGATCCCGATCATCAATCCCAGCCCACGCACCTCGCGCACGAGCGGTGAATTGATCTGGCGCAGCTTTTGCATCAGGTAATCACCCTTCTCAGCAGCCTGCTCTGGGAGCTTCTCTTCTTCGATGACTGTCAGGGATGCTACTGCGGCAGCGCAAGAAAGCGGATTTCCGCCAAAAGTGGAGCCGTGCACGCCGGGGACCAGGTTCTTGACTGCCTGGCCGATCAGAACTGCTCCCATGGGAACACCGCCCGCCAGGGATTTGGCGCAGCACAATAAATCGGGGGTGACTTCGCTGTGTTGGACTGCGAACCACTTGCCGGTACGCCCAAAGCCGCTCTGAACTTCATCGATGATCAGCAGGGCTCCGTTTTCGTCACAGATCCGTCTGGAGGCCTGGATGTAGGCCGCATCTGCAACGTAGACGCCACCTTCACCTTGTACAGCTTCGAGAATAAATGCTGCGGTTTCAGCAGTAATGGCTTTTTCCAACGCTTCGATATTATTGTATGGCACATGACTGTAGGCGGGTACAAGCGGTTCAAAGCCTTCACGATATTTTTTGTTATACGTCGCTGAAAGCGCGCCCATGGTGCGACCGTGAAATGCCCGCATGGTGGCGACAATACCAGGGCGCCCGGTGGAGATGCGCGCGAATTTGATGGCGGCTTCGACCGATTCTGTGCCGGAATTGCAGAAAAAGACCCGTTCCAGGCCGGGCACAAGTGTGCCAATTTTTTGCATCAATGCGGCGCGTTGGTCGTTATAAAATGTTTCGAATAATGTGATCAATTTTGTGGATTGTTCCGCCAGAGCCGCGGCTACTTTGGGGTGGGCGTGTCCCAGGTTGGCGACACCGTGCCCTGAGGCGCAGTCCAGGTATTCCACTCCGTCAATATCCCAGAGTGAGGCGCCCTGTCCGCGCACAAAAATGATTTCCTGCTTTGTGTAAAGACCGGAGGTGTGTCTGGCTTCGATTTCGAATATCTGCTTAGCATTCATTGAATGACGGTTCCGTTTCCATTGATGGCGTTCGTGATCGGGTTTTGGATGCGACCATCGGCGATGGTAACCTTGCCAACCCCACCTTTAAGCGCTTCTTCTGCGCCAAGGACTTTTTTCTTCATACGTCCCTGGGCTGCTTCGAGGGCGGCTGGGATTTGGGATTGAAGCAGCTGGCGAATGAGTGTGCTTTCATCCGGGAAGTTTTTCATCAGGCCAGGAACAGCTGTCAGCAAAATCAGGCTCTCGGCTTTTAGCGCGGCGGCCAGCATGGCGGCGGCCCGGTCGGCATCCACATTCAGAGCTTCGCCTTGCATGCTGACTGCGACCGGTGCGACGACCGGTAGATAGCCAGCTTCGAGTAACATATATAACAGCTCACTGTTGACATGCTCAATTTTGCCGGTGTAATCATCGCGGATAATTTTGCGTTTACCATTCTCGATACTCTGGATTGAATCCTTGCGTGTGGCCTGCATCAACCTGCCATCCAACCCGCTCAACCCGAAGGCATTGACGCCCAGCATATGCAGCTGTTCTACCAGCAATGAATTAACTTTGCCATTGACCGCCATCAGGAAAATCTCCAGGGTTTTACGATCGGTATAGCGGGAAGAATAGCCTGATGGCGATGTGATGAATTTGGGCGGAATGCCCACAGCTTCGCCCAGCGCATTGGCTTCTGCCGAGCCACCGTGTACCAGGACAAGCCTCTGTCCTTGCTTCAGTATTTCAACTGCATCGGCGCAGATGGCAGAGAAATCCACGCCTTCGGTTCCGCCGAGTTTGACGACGATAATCGAGCCTGTCATGCTGTCTCCATTTTGGTATTACCTGACTGGGTGAGTTGGCTGATCGAAAGAACAGGCCCAGAAAAGGAAGAATATTATTTTTTTGTGGGGTTTTTGCAGGTTGCACTTCTGCGCTAACTCCATTTTGTGGGAACCCTGTGTTCAAAATCAGCCGAGAACGAATGGTAAATCCTCATTCTGTTTAGATCGGGTGCAATCCCAGGAATTCCAGCCCAGTCATTTCGTCTAATCCGAGCATCAGGTTCATGCATTGGACAGCCGTTCCGGATGCGCCCTTCATGAGATTGTCAATGGCACACATTGAGACAATGTGTCCAGTCTCTTCGTCCAGGTCAAACCCGATATCGGCATAGTTTGATCCTGCCAGGATCTTTGGCTCTGGTACGCGATAGATGCCGCGCTGTTCCTTGACGACACGCACGAAGCAGTTTTCATTTGCCACAGCACGGTAGGCTTTCCAAAGATCCTTGGTAGCGACACCTGGTTTGACCCTGGCATGCACAGTAGCCAAAACACCCCGCACCAGGTCAACCGCGGTCATGGTCAGAGATACATTGGTGACACCCAACTCTTGGATGACCTCGGCTGTGTGGCGGTGACCAAAGGCAGAAAAGGTGCGAATGACGTTTGCGCGCTCAGCGTGATGTGAGCCGGCGTTGCCTTCAGCGCCCGATTCTGATGAACCGACTTTAATCTCAATAATAGTTTGGGCCGAAAGATCAATCAGCCCGGCTTTGACCAGCGGCAGCAGTGCCAGGTTGCTGGCGGTGGCATTGCAGCCCACGCCGCTGACGTAATTTGCGCTGGAGATTTCGGCGCGGTGTAGTTCGGGCAGGCCATAAACGAATTTATCTAACCAACCCGGCGCGGTGTGTGCCTCGCCATACCATTTTTGATAATCAGAAGGGTTCTTGAGGCGAAAGTCTGCTGATAAGTCGATGATTTTACCGGCCAGCCCGGCATAATGATCAATATTGTGCTGGGCCTGACCGTGGGGCTGGGCCAGAAAGAGTATATCAACCGGTTCCAGCTGAGCAGGGTCACTGAATTTGAGCTGGGTGCGCTTGCGCAGGTTGGGGTGTACCTGGTAAAGGTATTCTCCGAGGTGTGAACGGGATGTGGCCTGTTTGATCTCGACTTGTGGATGGCCCAATAATAATCGCAGCAATTCACCGCCGCCATACCCAGAGCCGCCAACAATGGAAACTGTTGTCATTGAAAATTGCTCCTGAAGTTCTTCTTACGCCTGCCTGTCATAGAATGGTTCAGGCATTATTTTTGGCTACATTCACCACATACGAGACAATTTCATCCGCAATGTCGATGCCGCTGATGGGCTGGGCGGTATGAAATTCCATGGTGTGATTGATCTCATTGACCATCATGCCTTTATCGGGGTGTTCCACCAGGTCAACTGCCAAAACACCACCACCAACCGCAGCCGCGGCATTCAGGCACAGGCCTTCAATTTCCGGTGTGATCGGGCAGAGTACACCTTCGCCACCGCGGGCAGTATTGGTGATCCAATGTTCGGATTTTCGATAAATCGCTGTCAGAACGCGGTCGCCGACCACGATGGCGCGGATATCACGTCCAGGCTTTTTGATGAATTCCTGAATGTAAAACACCGAGTGTTGTACAGACCCGAGTGTGGCCTTATGTTCAAGGACAGCTTCGGCGGCATCGCGATCGTTGATTTTCGCGAGCAGCCGGCCCCAGGAGCCCACGACAGGTTTCAGTACCACCGGGTACCCGAAGGCTTCGATAGCTTCCAGAGCAGATTCGGGTGAGAAGGCTACCATATTGCGCGGCTGGGCTACATTGGCCTTGGCCAGCATGGCGCTGGTGGTTAGCTTGTCACCGCAGATCTCGGCCACAATCGCGGTATTTACAGTCGGGACGCCGAAGGCGTTCAGGATCCGCAGGGCGTATAAGCCACTGTTGTAGCTGATGCTGCGCTCCAACACTGCGTCAAAGGAGCGCCAGGGAGCCGGGTTCTCCAGGTCAAAGGAAATTGCCCGATCATCGAGCCGTTCATAATCAATACCGCGCTTTTCCAGCGCGGAGAAAATCCACTTTTCTTCCACGCGCACGCGCGAATATAGAACACCTATCTTGAGTCGTTTCTGCATAATTTTCTCGTATCAGGGTTGGCTTTATTCGCCCCAATCTTCCTGTTCCATCGGTGCCAAATCAACCTTGGCGGGGTTGAGCGAAACGATTTCCAGATCTACACCGCAATCAGGGCAAACAATAATTTCACCAACCTCGGCATTTGCTTCCAGGGTAATCTCGGCTTCACATTCGGGGCAATTTACAGTAGACATATTTTATTCTCCTTTGAGTGTATTTTTAGCTTGTTGAATTTGGATCCGCACAGCTTCGGGGGCGGTACCGCCCAGGGCGTTCCTGCGCTTCACCGATTCGAGCGGGTCTAGAGCCCGATAAACATCTGCTTCAAAAGCCGGATGCAGGTTTTTGTATTGCTCCAGGGAAAGACCGTCCAGACCTAAATGGTTGTCGAGCGCAAGGCGCACGGCTTTTCCAGCCAGGGCATGGGTCTCCCGGAAAGGGATGCCTTTGTTCACCAGGTAATCTGCCAGGTCCGTCGCCATCATAAAAGAATCGATGGCTGCGCGCATGCGTTCGGGTCGGGCGCTGATGGTCTTTAGTGCACCAGTCAGAACTGGCAACATCATTACAAGCGTATCGGCTGCCGCGAATACCGGAGCCTTATCCTCTTGCAAGTCCTTATCATATGTGGATGGCAGCCCTTTGAGGACCGACATAAGGCCGGTGAGCAAGCCCAGTAAGGTGCCGGCTTTTGCGCGGGTTAATTCGAAAACATCTGCGTTCTTCTTTTGTGGCATGAGGCTTGAGCCGGTTGAGAACGCATCCGAAAGTTCAAAAAATCCGAATTCTGCGCTTGTGAAAAGCACGATTTGTTCGGCCAATTTACTTAGATGTACGCCGGTCATTGATGCACAAAACAGAAATTCTGCAGCAAAATCTCGATCTGAAACACCATCCATGCTGTTTGGTGCGGGTTTGTTGAAACCAAGCGTCGTGGCCAGGACAATCCGATCGACAGAAATGGGCGTGCCTGCCAGCGCCCCGCAGCCCAAGGGTAGGATGGAAACGCGCTCGATCAGATCAGAAAAACGTTGGCAATCGCGTTGAAGTGGCCAAAAATGGCTCAGCCACCAATGCGCAAGCAAGACCGGCTGGGCGCGTTGTAGATGCGTATAGCCGGGCATAAGTGTTTCTTCGGCGTTCTCGGCTTGTTCCAGTAGGGTGGCTTGCAGCGTTGTGATCACTTCCAGAACAGTTGGAATCGTTGCAAGCATCCATAAACGGAAGTCTGTGGCTACCTGATCGTTGCGACTGCGCCCGGTATGTAATTTCCAGGCCGGGGCGCCGATTAGTTCTGTCAGGCGGCGCTCCACGGCTGTATGGATGTCCTCATCGCTCGGGGCGAAACTAAACTCACCCTTGGTAAATTCTTGCTTGATCTCCGAAAGGCCTTGAATGATCTGCAGGTGCTCATCTTGATTGAGAATGCCAGAGCCTTTGAGCGCAGAAGCCCAGGCCAGGCTACCTTCCACGTCCTGGATGGCCATGCGCTGGTCAACCGGCAGGGATGTGTTGAGTCCCCAGGCAGTTTCATCGAGTTTGCCGCTGAAGCGGCCGCCCCAGAGTGTCATTTTTAGTCTCTCTTGAAGCGGCTGTAATCAGGTTTGGGCATATCAAGCCCGGAAATTGGCAGCCCGTTAAGTGCGCGAACTTTCATGCTCAGCCCGAACAAGCGGATAAAGCCCTCTGCGTGACTCTGGTCATAAACGTCTTCCTCACCAAATGTGGCAAAGTCTTCGCGGTATAGGCTGAACGGCGACTTGCGTCCGGCAGAAATAATGTTGCCTTTATAGAGTCAAAGGCGTCGATGGCTTCACGCAGCGGGGTGAACCACAAACCGTTATAAACCAGTTCGGTGTACTTGACGGCAACCATTTCTTTGAAATGGCAGGTTTCACGATCGAGCACAAGTGACTCTAGCTCGCGATGGGCAAACAGCAGAATGGTGCCGCCAGGGGTCTCATAGACGCCGTGAGATTTCATGCCCACCAGTCGATTTTCGACCAGGTCGACGCGTCCGATACCGTGTACGCCACCGATGGCGTTCAGCCGCTCAACGATTTTCGCAGGAGACATTTTTTCGCCATTAACGGATACCGGGTTGCCAGTTTCGAAATCAATTTCGATGTATTCTGGTTCGTCCGGGGCGTTTTCTGGCGAAGTGCTCATCTGGAACATGGATTCTTCCGGTTCATTCCAAGGATCTTCCAGCAATCCACCTTCGTGCGAAAGGTGCCACAGATTTGAGTCGCGGCTGTAGATGGATTTGATAGTTGCCGTGACGGGGACGTTGTGTTTGGCTGCATAGGCGATTGCGTCTTCGCGTGAGCGGATGTCCCATTCGCGCCAGGGAGCAATGATTTTCAAGCGCGGGTCGAGGGCCATCACGGTTAGCTCGAAGCGTACCTGGTCGTTACCCTTGCCCGTGGCGCCGTGCGCAATGGCATCTGCGCCAACCTGGTGGGCAACGTCGACGAGGTGTTTGGCAATCTGTGGGCGGGCGACGGACGTGCCCAGCAGGTATTTATGTTCATAGACTGCGCCGGCTTTCAGCATCGGAAATAAGTAATCGGATGCGAATTCTTCGCGCATGTCGTGGACGATTAGCTGGCTCGCGCCACTGTTGATGGCCTTATTTTCCAGCAGGGTTAGATCTTCATCGCCCTGGCCCACGTTGGCGCAAAAACAGACCACCTCGCAGCCATAATTTTCAATAAGCCACGGCACAATCACGGAAGTATCGAGACCGCCGGAATACGCCAGCACAACTTTTTTAACTTGCGGTTTTGTAACGGATTTCATAATATCTCCAGGCTAGAATTTTGTGAAAAAGAAAAGCGGCCGTCCTGAGAAGGAGGGCCGCTATGGTGACCTGCGTGAGCGCTTTAGTGCGCTTCGTTCGTCATCCGTGGCACGCACAGCGTACCCGACCTTCTTCCAGTGAAGCGGGTTGCGGACGACGTGTACGTGGGAACGACTTTGTTAAAAACATGATAAGCGGTATTCTACCACTCGAATGACATGTGTCAATACCAAATCGAACCAGAGTGTAAACCTAATCCGTCTTCCCGTTCGTCAGACAATTATAAATGATTCATGATTAGTCACAGGCCGTTGGAAATATCCTGTTTGATCCGCACACGCAAATAAAAATCCATCCGTTGCTGTGCACATGGCACCGTGTTTAAATGGTGATTTGACGGGACAAATACCTTTCCGTCGAATCACCGCTTACACATCTTTTCGGGCGTCAGCATGGGCATTTTCTCAGAGCGGAATAGCACCCCGTGAACAAATATAAAGATGCATTAATTGCTGGCTTTCATGGGTGTCATGCGCGAATTTTGGCTTGCGCAAGTACGTATTCAATCATTATCGCCGGTATATTAACACCGGTCGTGGTGATACTGTTGCGGAATTCCATGGTGTGATTTACTTCGTTAACCGTCAGCCCGGTTTCGGTTTCGAAAACATCGATGGCGAGCAGTCCACCACCCATGGCTCGCGCTGTGCGGCGGCAGAGATCGTTTAGTTCGGGTGTCAAAGGGCAGTTCGATGCTATTCCACCGCGGGCGGTGTTTGTGATCCAATTATCCGAGGTCCTGTAAATCGCTGCGATCGGTTCTTCTCCCACCACAAAAGCACGAATATCGCGCCCTGGTTTGTTGATGTATTCCTGGATGTAAAAAACCTGATGGTTCACGCCAAGCGTAGCCTTGTGCTCAATGAAGGCTTCTGCCGAGTGGCGGTCATCCACCTTGGCTAGCAGGCGCCCCCACGAACCAACCACAGGTTTAAGTACGCAAGGATATCCCAGCGCATCGACGGCTTTAAGCGCGGCCTCTTCGTCAAAAGCCATCAGAACGCGCGGGGTCGGAATATTTTCGCGAACCAGTATCTGGCTGGTAACGTATTTATCTCCGCAGCGCTCGGCAACCAGGGCGGTATTGACGACAGGTATGCCATTGGCTTCATAGATGCGGGAAATATACAGACCGCGCGAATACGAAATCGAGCGTTCAAAAAGAACGTCGACCGGTTCGCTGATGTGGGAAATGTCAAAATATTGGTCGCCGTCATTAATCCGAATCAGACGGATGTCACTGTGTTTTTCCAACTCTTCGATCAGGTATTTCTCTTCAACTCGCAACCGGGTGAATAAAAAGCCAACATTGATCATGATGTATCTCCTTTATATATCTTTATCGGGAGCAAGGCTGCCCGGATCTAAGGATATTAAGTGCCGGATCACTTTCTCTGTCATTTGTGCGGTAGTAAGCGTGCCGCCCAGGTCTGGAGTGACCATTCGAGATGCAATACATTTTTCCACGGCGCTGCGCAATCGCGTTGCTTGAGCTTGTTCACCCAGATATTCCAGGAGCATGGCTGCGGCCAGGAAGGTGGCGGTCGGGTTGGCGCTATTTTTTCCAACCAGAGTGGGAGCGCTGCCGTGTACAGGTTCGAATACCGCGGCTTCCAATCCGATATTGCCAGAGGCTGCAACACCCAGCCCACCAACGAACATGCAAGCTTCATCGCTGAGGATGTCGCCGAAGAGATTGGTGGTCACGATCACTTCAAACTGTTCTGGCGCGCGTACCAGCTCCATGGCACAGGCGTCCACCAATAATTCCTGTGTGTTGATTTCGGGGTATTCGCTGGCAACTTCCAGAGCCACCTGGCGGAATAACCCGCAGGTTAGGCGCAAGACATTGGCCTTGTGCACGATGTGCACGCTTTTTCGCCCGTTCTGGCGTGCCAGCTCGAAGGCTTTACGGGCGATGCGTTCCGAGCCATGCCGGGTGATGACCCGCTCTGTGATGGCCCGATTGCCATTATCTTCCAGTCGCTCGATGCCGGAGTAAAGCCCTTCGGTATTTTCACGAACGATTAACAGATCAATGCCGGGGCGCGATGAAGGGTGACTGATGGAACGACACGGTCGCAAGTTGGCGTATAGATCAAGTTCCTGTCGCATTCGGACAACCGGCGAGAAATAGCCAGGGATATTGGGGGGCGTGGTCACGGCACCAAATAAAGTCGCATGTGCGGCACGAATAGCCTCCAGAGTGGCTGGCGGCAAGGGTGTGCCCAGTTGTTGATACGCCCCATAACCGATGTCGGCCTTTGAAAATTCCAGGTCGATTTGCATCGCCGTCAAGACTTGCTTGGCGCTGTCGATTACTTCAGGACCGATTCCGTCGCCAGGGAGCAGGCAAATTTGATATGTCATCTTGTTCAAGCCATCAGTTCTTGGATATCGTGGTTTTTTAGAAAATTGACAATACCGCCGGCATCCGCAATTTTGATCACAAAAGTTGGCAGTGGGCGCGCCTGGTAGTTGTGCCCGTTTGTCAGGTTGTGGATCTGTCCACTGGCAAGATCCACATCGATATCATCGCCTTCGGCGATATCCGCGGAGGCTTCCGGACATTCCAGGATGGGCAGTCCGATGTTGATAGCGTTACGGAAAAAGATACGCGCGAAAGATGGCGCGATGATGCATTTGGCTTGCGAGCCTTTGATGGCGATCGGTGCGTGTTCGCGGGATGAGCCACAGCCAAAGTTTTGCCCACCAACGATTACGTCCCCGGGTTTGACATTGGGTGCATAATCAGGTTTTACCTCGCAAAAGACGTTTTTGGCGAGTTCGAGCGGGTCAATCGTGATGTTATAACGGCCGGGGATGATTTCGTCCGTGTTCATATTTTCTCCAAATGTCCAGGCTTTTCCCATGGTTAGGGCTGCGGCTGCGGCAGATGCCGGGCTGGCCAGGTAAATTTCTGAAAGTGGGCTGCCCATGCGACCGATGAAGTTGCGATTCATAGTTGTCAGGGCGCGCTCACCGGGAGCAAGAATCCCACCGTGGCGTCCAATGCAAGCCCCGCAGCCGGTTCCGGTCACTGTGCAGCCAGCATCCATTAGAATTTCAATCAGGCCGTTTTGCATGGCTTTTTTATATATCTTCGCGCTGGCCGGGGTTACAATGACGCGCGTATGTGGGTGAACAGTCTTGCCCTTCAATATGCGGGCCACAATTTCCAGGTCTTCGTAGCGCGAATTGGTGCAAGTGCCGATGTAAACTTCGTCGATTGCCAGCCCTTCGACTTCGCGGAGCGCTTTCGCGTTATCGACATCCGGGTGGCAGGCTACCTGTGGTTCGATTGTGGTGACATCGATCTCTACGACCGTCTCATAGTGCGGATTGACGGGGCGGAGTTGATCGAAGCTGCCCCGCGCACTGGTTTCGACATCCAGGTAATCGAGAGTGGTCTGGTCGGCGGCGATCAATCCACATTTTGCGCCAATTTCTGTCGACATATTCGAGAAAATGATGCGTTCGTGCATGGGGAGTTGCTCGATATATTCGCCACCGAATTCTACTGAACGGTATGTGCCGCCGTCCATGCCCAGCTTCCCCGCAATATAAATCATCACGTCTTTTGCAAAAACACCCGCCTGCGTGGTGCCATTCATTTCAATTCTGATGGTCTCAGGAATTTTGAACCAGCATTTACCGGTCACCCAGGCAACGCCAATTTCGGTGGAGCCGAGTCCGGCCCCAAAAGCTCCCAGAGCACCATAGGTATTTGAATGTGAATCCGCGCCAATAACAATTGCGCCGGGAGTGATATAACCTTCTTCAATCATGACCTGATGGCAAACACCCTGATGATAAAACTGAGTAATCTGCTGTTCCTTCATGAAGTCCAGGCCTTTTTTCTGGGCTTCGGCCGCCAGCAGGTTTGGAGCAGGATAGGCATGATCGAAATGGATGACGATTTTGCTTTTGTCATGGATCGGTTTACCAATTTCTCGAAAGGCTTTAATGGCCAGCGGAGTAGTGTTGTCGTGGCTCATGATGTAGTCCACGTCCACAAGCACAATCTCGCCCGCGCGCACTTCCCTTCCCATTTTGCGTGAGAAAATCTCTTCAACTAAGGTTCCCATTATTGCCTCCATTGCTAATACCAGAATATTTTTTCAGGATGACTTGCGTTTCGGTGCGTTTGACGCCTGTAACTGAGCGCAATTCTTCAATCAAGTTGTTGAGAGCCATCACATTTTCAACATTTACAAAGGCGCTGATATCGTACTCGCCGGTTATTTCAAAAACATTGCTGACATCTTTGAAGCTGCGCAGACGGCGCACTACTGCGGTTGTATAAGTATGTGATTCAACTTCCAGCATGACCAGGGCGTTGATGTCATGCGGAATAACATCAATTTCACGTCCTGTAACCTGCTCAGCAATTTCGATAATATCGGCATCAAAAAGCTGTTTGCGGTTATCGCCAAGGTTCTTAATGCGCGAGACGATCACTTCCAATTCGGCCATGCTTACCTCTATGCCATATTCATCCAGGCGTGAAGCAACAGCACTTTTGCCGGTGTATTTGTCGATGATAATTTTTCTTTCTCGCCCCAGCATGGCAGGGTCGAAGGGTTCGTACGTGCGAGAGTCTTTGAGCACTCCATTGGTATGGACGCCGCTTTTGTGCGAGAAAGCATTCTGGCCGGTGATGGGTTTATTGGGTGCCAGAAAAAATCCAGACACTTTTTCGAGATAGTTCGAGATCGGCACTAATGGTTGAATGTTGTACTGCTCAACAGTTTCCAGGTTGTGGAAGGCGATGATCGTCTCCGCCAGATCGGGGATGCCCGTGCGCTCACCCAGGCCATTCACTGTGGTATGGATACAATCTGCCCCGGCCCGAATTCCGGCCATGGCATTTGCCAGGGCCAGTCCATAATCGTTGTGACAGTGCAGGTCAATCTTGCATGGTTGTAACTGCTCACGGAGTGCGCTGACCCGGTCAAACATAATGTGTGGCTGCATGATTCCGAGGGTATCGGCAAAACTGATCCGATCGGCGCCGGACCGGATGGCTGCGTTGCAGACCTTAACTAAAAATTCGAAATCCGTGCGGGTGGCATCTTCGGGTGTATAGCGTACTTTTAATCCAAGACTGCGCGCATAGGCAATATGATCACAAATGATGGCGACGGCTTCATCTTGCGATTTGTGCAGTTTCGCATCCAGATGGATCTTTGAAGTGGCATAGAAGATCGCCACTCGGTCAGCGCCACAGGCTTTGGCCTTATCGATGCTATTCTTTGACGCAATTGAGTGCGCTACAATTTCTGCTTTTAAATTCAGCGCGGCAATTTTTTGCACAGCAACCGCAATACTTGGCGAGACACTTGGATCACCGGCCTCGATCATCTCGACGCCGATGTGATCAAGCATGCGCGCAATTTCCAACTTTTCTGCAAGCGTAAAGTTGACGTACGGCGTTTGTTCACCTTCTCGCAGGGTTGTATCCAAAATTTCAACCATATTTCTCTCCTGGGCAGACAAAATAAAAACGCGCTCTCCGAAGTCGGAGAGCGCGTTGGTTACAGGGACAGAACAGACGTCTAAGCGTCCGTTGTTTTACTTTTACCTGTTTAACCAAATGCGGCCCACGAATCCGATCTTTGAAGATCTGGATGTGGGCATGCGCTTAGCGTTGGCCTCAAAAACTACAGGTGTGATTATTGCTGTTACCATGATGGCACGTTTATAAACGCAATTGGCGATGATGTCAAGGCCATTTTGGACTATCTGTAATATTATGGTCATATTCGTAATGTTTAGGCAATTGAATTCCTAATATATAGGTAGGTTCTTGTCAACATCCCTGGCCCAGGTGTTGATGCCGCCCTTCAGGTTCTTAATTCGTTTGAAGCCTGCACTGATCAACAGCTCCAGGGCGCGGGCTGAGCGGGTGCCACCTTTGCAGAAAACAACCATGTCTTTAGCAGAATCAAGCTCGGAAAGCCGGGCGGCTAGAGAGCCCAGTGGGATATTGATCGCTCCGGGCAGTGCCGAAATATTCAGCTCGTGTGGTTCGCGCACATCAAGAAGGATCGGCGGGATGGATTTCTGCAGGGATTTTGAGAGTTCAAGCGCATCAATGTCCCAATCGATTCCGGCCGAACCATCCTCGTGATCGTGCCCTGGAACACCACAGAATTCTTCATAATCAATCAGCTCTTTGATATCGGCATTTGGACCGCAGATCTGACATTTTGGGTTTTTCCGGAGATTTACAAAATCGAAAGACATATCCAGTGCGTTATAAAGCAGCAATCTCCCGATCAGGGAATCACCGATGCCCAGGATCAATTTGAGTGTTTCCGTGGCCTGGATGGTGCCGATCGTGCCGGGCAAAACCCCCAGGACGCCACCCTCAGCGCAGGTAGGCACGAGGCCAGGTGGCGGAGGTTCTGGAAAGAGACAGCGATAGCACGGGCCTTTTTCGGCATAGAATACGCTGGCCTGTCCATCAAACCGGAAAATCGAACCGTAAACATTCGGTTTTCCAAGAAAGACAGCCACATCATTCGAAAGATACCTTGTTGGGAAGTTGTCCGTACCATCAACGATGATGTCAAAATCAGCCGCAATTTTCATTGCGTTCGCAGAAGTGAATGATTCATTGATGGCATCGACCTGAATATCTGGGTTAAGATCAAGAAGCCTGGTGCGTGCGCTTTCCACTTTCAATTTTCCAACGGTGGATGTGCCATGCACAATCTGCCGTTGTAGGTTGGTTTCATCTACCCTATCATAATCAACCAATCCAATATGACCAACACCGGCAGCAGCCAGGTAAAGTGAGACCGGCGAGCCGAGGCCGCCTGTTCCAATGACCAGAACAGATGCGGCTTTGAGCTTGCGTTGACCATCCAGACCAACATCGGGGATGAGCAGGTGGCGAGAGTAACGCAGGATTTCTTCGTGGGACAATTCTGGCAGCATGGGATGTTTTATAGTGAAAATAGTTTCACTATCCTCCGGAGATGGATGGAAGCAGGATAATCCTGTCGTTGTCTTGAATAGGTGTTTTTAAACCGTTCAGGTCTTTTATGTTGGTATCATTGACAAATAAATTGATATAACGGCGCAGGTCGCCATTGTTATCCATGATATGAGGTTTTATGGCCGGGTAACGAGTCACAAGGTCACTGATTGCATCAGACACAGTCAAACCATGCAAAAGGACTTCTGTCTGGCCTTCAATATAAAATTTCATCAGGGCTGGCACTCGCAAATTAGGCATGACACCATCTTATCTCATAAATCTTCAATGATCAATTGCAAAATATTGTCAGCTTCCATTCGTCAAATTGCAAAATCGATTCCTTCCCAGCTGTCGTCTACCACCGGGGCGTGGATATGGTGAGGGTGTTGGATGGCGTGACCCTGGATCTGGTCTTCCAGCTCGTCGACCCGTTCGAGCAGCTCCTTCAAAGTTACGCCGATAATATCTGGAAGTGAACTATGGTTAAGGTCGGGGGCGTCGGTGGCGAGATGAGGATGCGAACGTTTGACAATCTGCCCAGGTACCCCGATTACGACCGAGTTTTCAGGGACTGGTTTGACCACTACAGCATTTGCACCGATGCGACTGTCTGCACCGACCAGGATGTTCCCCAATACTTTTGCCCCGGCTCCAATCGTCACCCGGTCACCGATAGTGGGGTGACGCTTGCCCTTATTGAGGCTGGTCCCGCCCAAGGTTACGCCGTGATAAAGAGTCACATCTCGGCCGATTTCGGCGGTTTCTCCGATCACAACGCCCATGCCGTGGTCAATAAACAATCCGGACCCGATGGTTGCGCCAGGGTGGATTTCGATGCCTGTTAGCCCGCGTGCCAATTGCGAAATCCAACGAGCTGGCAATCTGGCCTTGTGGATCCAAAGCCAGTGGGTGATGCGGTGGATCCAAACGGCGTGCAGCCCAGGATAAAGCAGTAAAATTTCCAAAGCAGAGCGTGCTGCCGGGTCGCGTTCCAGTGCGGAAGCGATGTCTCGCTTGATCATGGCGAAATAGCCAACCAATCCTCGGGATGTATTTAATTTAAATATTGTTTGAGTTGCCATGATTATCTCCAGCCTGTATTTCTGTATTGTAGATGTTTGCGCCGGGTGCCAGTGTTTGTTCATTCTGTCAGTACTGTACCGGGTTACACCTACGCTATACGCCCTATAATTTTAAGTCCAGCATGCGCCATGTGTAAGTAGCTGCCAGAATAAAAAAAACAGCGACCTGGCGCCATGTGATAATTGCACACGCGGAGTTCGGTCACCGTCTTTTAGCAGATACCTGAGTAACTTCTGAAGAAAAGGCGGTGGTTACGAACCCCGCCCCAGACATAAGCACTTTAATTTAATACTAAATATTTCCATAGAAACTATTTTACTGTTTTATAAAGAGATGTCAAGCAAATAAGATAATTTCTATCGATATATTAATAAAAACCAGGGAACGCATCGCGCTCCCTGGTGATGGTTCTTGTGGAGAATTATTCTTCCTTCTTGGCTTCCATTTCCTTTTTATGAGCTTCCATAATAGGCTGGGCAAGGTGGGTTGGAACTACATCGTAGTGGTCAAATTCCATCGCGAAATAGCCACGACCGCCGGTGATGGAGCGCAGTTCTGTGGTGTAGCGCATTACTTCAACCATCGGTATATGTGCGGTGATGGTGGTGTTTCCGCGTTCAGAATCTGTACCTTGAACTCGTCCGCGGCGGGTATTTAAATCGCCCATCACGTCGCCCATGCTTGCATCTGGGACGGTGACATGAAGTCTTACGATCGGCTCGAAGAGCACAGGTCCAGCATCTAGAACAGCCAGCTTGAAGGCTTCGCGTCCGGCAGTCTCAAAAGCGATCGGCTTGGAATCAACCGGGTGTTCTTTGCCATCGTAAACGATGACGCGTACATTGCTGAGTGGATAGCCGGCGAATACACCCTTATCCAGGGCCGCGCGGATACCTTTTTCGATGGGGGGCAAGTATGATTTCGAGAGGCTCATACCAACCAATTCATCAGTGAAATCGAAATCGCCTTCGGGGTAAGGTTCTATGCGCAGGTGGACTTCTCCAAACTGGCCGGACCCGCCCGATTGCTTTTTGTGACGATACTGGGCGGATGCTTTGTGGGTGATGCCTTCGCGATAAGGAACCTTGGGTTCGTCCATAATCAAGCCGACCTGGAATTTGCTGTGCGCTCGGCGAAGGGCTGCATCGATATGCTGGTCGCCCATGCCCGCCAGGATAGTTTGGCCGGTGGAATGATCATTTTGCCAGGTCAGGGTCAGGTCTTCTTCGCACAGGCGTGATAAAGTGGGCGAAATCTTGGCCGCATCTGCCTGTGTCTTGGGGTGGACGGCGACTCTGTATAGCGGGGATGGATACTTGGGGATATCTATGTTGATTGGATGGTTTTTATCGCAAAGCGTATCACCTGTGGCGGTTACGTTCAACTTGGAAACGACAGCGATGTCGCCTGCGTGAACGTTCTTGATGGAGATCTGTTCTTTGCCACGTTGCAGGTGTAAACCGCCCATGCGCTCATCGAGATTCTTAGTGTTGTTCCAGAGATGAATATCAGCTGTGATCACACCAGAGATGACCTTGAAGTAGGTCATCTTACCGACGAAAGGATCTGCAGTTGTTTTCCATACGTAGAGCGCAGTCGGTCCGTTGTCGCTTTCGTGTAACTTTTCGTCACCAGCTTTGCCATGAACAATGACATCCGGGTGCTCGGAAGGTGCTGGCATAAATTCGATGATGGCATCCAGAATGGGAGCAATGCCTTTTTCATGGCCGGCTGCTGCAACGAAGACCGGGATGAATGCGCCGCTCATGACTACATCTTTCAAGCCACGCAATAACTCTTCGCCGCTCAATTCTCCGGTTTCGAGGTACTTTTCCAAAAGGGAGTCTTCACCTTCTGCAGCCGCCTCGATCAAGATATGGCGAGTAGCTTCAACTGCGGGCATGAACTCCGCCGGAATTTCGCTGCTAATTTTTCCATCTCCGGCATATGCTTTCATGTGAACAAGGTCGATTACGCCCTTGAATCCCAATTTTTCTCCCCAAGGGATTTGTACGTTCACGAGGCGCTTGCCGGCGGCGGTGGCGAATGCTTCGATGGATGCATACGCCTTTTCAAAATTGGCATTTTCCCGATCCATCTTGTTGATGACGACAAAGCGTGGCAGATTAAATTGGTCGGCGTAATTCCAGGCCAGTTCTGTGCCTACTTCGATGCCAGCGACAGAGTCAACCAGAATGATTGCGCCATCGGCGACACTCAATGCTGAAATCTCTTCGCCAACAAAATCGGTGAAACCTGGCGCGTCCAGCAGGTTGATCTTGTGATCTCGGTATTCTACCGGTAAGACACTGGCATATAGCGAGATCTTTCTGCGAATTTCTTCTTCATCGTAGTCAGAGATGGTGGTTCCATCTTCTACTTTACCAAGACGTGTGGTCGTCCCTGTATAATGAAGAAAAGCCTCCGCCATCATCGTTTTACCGGCGCCACCATGGGCGACCAATGCGATGTTACGGAGGTGCTCTGTTGTGTACTCTTTCATGGAGATCTACTCCTCGATGAGATTTGGGTGTTAATGATTAGAAAAAAAATAGCAGTGGGCTAAATTCTAAAAGAAGTCTGTATAATTGTCAAAGTGTAAATGTCACGAAAATTGTCATATACGGCCCGCTCAAAATCCCCGTAATGAGAATTTACCGAGTATAACCTACGAATCAAATTTTATGTCATTCCTGCGCCGCATCATGTTTGCCCTTTGGTATTTTCGCCGTCCGCCGTGGGACAGTGGTGTAACCCCGCCGGAACTGCGAGAATTTCTTAGGGTACGACCTGTTGGCAGAGCTATTGATCTGGGCTGTGGAACGGGTACAAATTCCATTGTAATGGCCCAGCTGGGGTGGCAGGTCACAGGGGTCGATTTTATTCCTGCGGCCATTCAGAAGGCCCGAAATAAAGCTCGTCAGGCAGGTCTGAACTTGACGCTGCTTGTGGGCGATGTTACTCGTCTGGACGGAATTACCGGCCCCTTCGAATTGGTTCTTGATCTGGGTTGTTACCATACTTTGATGGTGAAGGAAAAAGCCGCCTACTTAAGGCAGCTCGATCGGGTTATGGTTTCAGGGAGTGTCTGGTTTTTGTATGGTTTTTTAAGCTCCGATGAAAATATTTCTGATTTGGGACTTTCTCCTGGAGACCTGGAGCGGATCCAGGCCCAATTCGTCTTGCTGACCAGGCTTGATGGTTATGATCGCGGTGATCGACCTTCTGCATATTTTGTTTTTCAGAAACGTAATAACCCAACCCCTTAAGACTAACCCAGTGTGGACTGGATGCTTGTTTTTATGAGTTGAGCAAACTTCGTTCCCCCAGGTTTGGTCAACTCTCATTACCGGAAAGAATCGACAAATTCCAAGAGACATATCTTGGCCGAATATTCACCCGATGACCATTCAAAGGGTTCATTCATGTTGAAGGAAAGCAAATGACTGTTTTATTTATGTTTCTGGATGGAGTTGGACTGGGCCCGGATGACCCGCTGACCAATCCCTTTGCTTGCGCAGACTTGCCTAATTTGCAAAAACTTTTGGACGGTGAAAAATTAATCGCCGCCAGCGCTCCGTTTAATGGAGAATCTGCCAGCCTTTTGGCCCTGGATGCGGCGCTCGGGGTGGTTGGCTTACCGCAGTCGGCCACCGGACAGGCCGTTTTATTGACTGGTCGTAACATTCCGGCAGAAATTGGCTATCATTATGGGCCCAAGCCGGACAAGGCTACGGCAGCTTATTTGTTGGATGGGGGTATTTTCGGCGAGTTGACTCGTGCAGGAAAGCAGGCTGCCCTGGTGAATGCTTATCCCCCCGGGTACTTTCATAGCATCGATTCTGGTAGACGGAATTTTTCATCGATCCCATTGGCGGTGACGAGCGCGGGATTGTCGTTGTTTACCAGTGACGACCTGCTGGCGGGCCAGGCCATCTCGGCGGATTTTACCGCCCAGGGCTGGCGGGAGCGCATGAACATGCCTGATATTCCGGTGATGACTCTCCTTGAATCAGGCGAGCATCTGGCTTCATTAGCACGGAAATTTGATTTTGCTTTCTTTGAATACTGGCTCACTGATTATGCCGGTCATGGGCAGGATATGCCGGCTGCGTTGAGTCTTTTGGAGCAGTTTGACGTTGTGCTTGGCAGCCTGTTGGATGGCTGGCAGGAAACTGACTTGCTTCTGATCACATCTGATCACGGCAACTTGGAAGATCTGTCTACCCGGCGGCATACACCCAACCCGGTTCCGCTCCTTTTGGTGGGGAATAAAAAGTTACGCCGCCATTTTGATGGCGTAACCGACCTGTGCGGTGTGGCTCCGGCAATTCTAAAAGCAATAGGTTAATAGTTGGCGGTCAAGAGCCCGTTTCCAGCAGCTGGTACATTCGGCGCACCCGTTCTCCGCTGAGGGTTGGCAGACCCATTTCTTGCCAGCGTTTGAAGTGGGGCGTAAGACGGTGAGCATCCAGGTCTGTCTGGTTGCGATAGACCTCGTACAACATGAATTTGAGCGGGTCATCAGCCTGTTGCAGCAGATCAAAGCGCGTAACGCCCGCTTCTAGAAGACTCGCCCGGGCGTTGGCACTGGCTTCTGTCAGAAAATCATCCAGCCTGTTGGCCTGGACATCCAAATACACCACCTGAACAATCATCTCAACCTCTTTTTAGTATGGCGCTTGTTTCAGCCAGAAAATCAAATGCGCGGTCTGCAACATCCGGAGTGGTCGTTGCAAGCCCGCAAGCGGGAGATAACAGGCTGCGAGATGCGAACTCGTCGGGTCTGATCCGGATGCCTCTGAAAGCGGCTTTCTCGCAGATCGATTGAATCCCATTTTGCAAACGGGCTGCAAGGTTATCAGGGGTTTCGTTCATTATCTGCTTATTATTTGGGATCAGACCCCAGCATATGCTACCGCCTCGGTCCAGAAACTCACGAAGTTCAACGGGATAAAGCGCCAGGTTTTCCAGATAATCGTATGCATCCAGATTGAGCATATCAACTTTTGTCGAGAGCAGCAGACCCCAATCGGTATTCGCACAACAGTGAACCCCACCAATCGCGCCTTCGGCGTGGATGGCGTCATAAATTTCGTCGAGGTAGTCTCTAACTTGTTCAGGGCTTAAATTGACATAAGCAGACCCAAAGGATGCCAGGTAGGGCTCATCCAGAAAAATGAGAACCTGTTCACGGACGTTTTTTAGCTGCCTTATCTGCCAGCGCGCAACCATGGCTATATTCTTGATGATGACATCCACGAGGATTTCGTTGTATAAGCTGGCACGTAAATCCTGGTCTGTAACAGTCAGCCCAAAGGAAATTGGACCCGTAACCTGGCCTTTAGCCCAACTCGGTTTGCCATTTGCAGGCGGTTGTGATTTAAGCACATCCAGCATTGCAAAGAAACCAGCGGCATGATCTGGGCGAAGTGCGAACGAAGCAATGTCATCTTCCAGATACAAGCTGTAAAACTTTTCGAGTGCGGATGACAGGTCATTGTGGGTGTTTATGCTTACTTTTTCTTTTGCTTCGTCGATGACCACGGCAGGCAGAGTGGGAGTGTACTGAGAATACATGTTCTCTCGAAAAGAACGCCGTGGGTGTTGGGTCCATGCGGGAATATCGAGAAGGTTTACCAAGCGTTCAGGTAAATTCCCTGGCGTTAAGTGGGGCACCGAACCCATGTGGGTGGTCCAATAATTAAAATCAGGCATCGATTATGGTTTCTCGTGTTTTCGCGTAGCCAATACTGCCGGTGTTGGCGGGCTGATCCTATTTGTGTAAGTTTGTTGCGGCGATGAATGCAAGTCCATTTTCAGTTAAAGCCCAGGCGGAGTTGTTGCAGGCATCGACCTTGTCCATAAAGTTGATAAAAAGCGCATCCCAATCACCACTGCTGATCACTTCCTCTTTGTCGCGAAAGTAATCGAGGATGTCTGATGGGTGGTCCCGTTTGGAGTCGGTCTCCGGGTCACCGCCTTCATGTTTGGCTGCGATATTGGGAACATGCCCTGCGATTGATATCAGTTCGGCGCGGCGATTATATGGCTGGCGGACTATTGATTTCCAGGTCTCGGTGATGTGGTGTTCAAACCGAACGACATCCTCAAATTTGAGCGCCTTGCGGAACTGGGAACTGATTTCCATGGTCTCGTTGTTGATTGAATTTGCCCAGTTGAAGCCAACCAGTGGGGATGTGCCATCGTCACGGCTAAAGAGTTTGGCGGCTGTCAATATCCATAAAGCATGGTATGGATTATCGCTGCCAAAAAACACCGAAATCTTGAATTGGATGTTCACACCCAGGCGGTAAAGTAGGAAGCCTAGCAAGATCGTTCCGGCGTTGAAGTTGAGTACGTGTTGGACGCCATAATTGGTGTAGTAATATAGAAATTCATCCAGCCATTGGATGGCGTGTTCATTGGGTTGTCCGATTCCCCCGAAGTAGCCGGTAATGGTTGCGGGACCGTTCAGGTGAGTATTGGAGCCATCTGTTCCTTTTGTATCAAGCGTTTCGACAAAAGATGATCCAATGATATCCAGGGCGGCAACTATCGCAGGCAGATCTCCGTCATTTTCCGATTCTTTCATTTTTCGGACAGCGATAAAGCGTCCAGGGACAAGGGTTTGGTTTTTTATGGCCTGTTCAACCATGGGCCGAACCCAGGGAAAGTACTGTAAAGCTGAGACTTCGAGTGTAACTGCAGAATCATCCAGAAATCGAGTCTTGCTTGCTTTTGCGCCAAGGACTTTCTTCCGGTAATCAGCTACTGAAATAAAAGCGCCCTTATCACGCTGCTCGATAAGCCAGGTAAGATCCTTGATATGATTTGGATTTTTCT
>JAPLGT010000141.1:0-33019 GCA_026390035.1 Chloroflexota bacterium | reverse complement strand
GCTCGTTCCATTCCTATGATATTATCCCTGCGTGCGCCCATTTGGCTCCTCTTATACGCTCGGTCTTCAGTAAACCAAGTATCGCATAAGAGTGCCTCTTGGGCCACATTTTTTATGTCAATCTAATCTGAACCATGCCGCGCTTTTACTGGTTTTTACCGCCATCCCCGTTCATTCCGCCAGCGCGCAGGCTGCCATTCCCTGCGATTATTATGGCGCTCATGGGCAGGGGGCCAAGTATTGTATTAACATGCCACCGCCTGGTGGCTGGAATGGTGGCCTGGTGGTTTTTGCCCATGGCTATGTTCCCGTAACCGCCCCCGTTGATATTCAATGGGATCAAATGTATCTGGCGGATGGAACTTATATTCCCGCACTGCTCAACTCGATGGGTTACGCTTTCGCCACAACCAGCTACAGCGTGAATGGGCTGGCGGTCGTGCAGGCTGATCATGACATTCTCGATTTGATGGAAGTTTTCAAGGAGAATGTTGGCAAACCCAGGCGATCTTATCTGGTGGGTGTTTCAGAGGGCGGCTTGATTACAACACTGATGATCGAGAAGCACCCCGAAGAGTTCAATGGTGGTATGGCCATGTGCGGTCCCATCGGAAATTTCAACAAACAAATCAATTATTGGGGCAATTTCCGGGTGGCCTTCGATCATTACTTCCCCACGGTCTTGCCTCCCAGTGCTGTGAAAATTCCACAGGCTTTGATTGATAACTGGGACACTGCGGTGCTTCCTGGAATTGGGTTTGCCCTGTCGACGGCTGACCCTGCCACCATCGGCACGCTCTTGGCAGTCACTGGTGCCCCGATTGACCTGACCGATCCGGCCGGTTCCACCCCCAAGACCATCCTGGGTTTGTTGTGGTACAACGTGTTTTCCACCAATAACGGGAATGAAGTTCTGCGTGGTCAGCCGTTTGATAACCATGATTACCAATATCTCGATCCAGCGTTAAACTTTTTTGCCCCACGCTATACAGCGGATAAAAAAGCGTTGAAGACGATCGCTGAGAATTACCAGACCTCTGGCAGGCTCAAAACCCCACTTGTCACCCTGCATACCACCGGTGACCCGATTGTGCTTTTTGAGCAGTCAACACTTTATTCGCAAAAAGTGCTTGCGAATAAAAAGGGCGCTGCCTATCTCAACATTCCAGTTGAACGCTATGGACATTGCAACTTTACCATTGACGAGGTGCTGGGCGGTTTCTCCTGGCTAATCAGTCAACCCGCTGGTAAAAAATAAGCGCCGAAATACAAAGGGTTCACCAACACTCGATCGGTGTCAGTTCAGCCGGGTGCTGGTGATTTTTAATTTTGCCTGCATGTGGTTTGCCTCGCAGGTGGTTATTTTTGCCACGCGAAACCCCAGCTCTATGTTCGTACAAGGGATTTCTTAAATCCAACCCAGCCTTATTCAGGGTAAATTTTCCAGCCCAGCAGGTCAAGGTTGGTATTGTCGAGCATCTCCTGCGGAACGTTGATCAGCATGGTATTGGCTTCAGCCAGTAATGTGTTCTGCTCGTCATAAATGCCAGCCCAACTTTCGGCCATTTTGCCTTTTGATCTGCCAGCCTTCCCTATGATTTTGAGAAGTTTGCCAGTCGGCACATTCTTGCGGTATTTCACTTCCAGCCTGGCAGTGAACATGAAGCGCGGCGCGGATGGGTCACCCATTTGTGCCCGCCCGCTGATCTCGTCCAGGATGGTGGCAACAATCCCACCGTGTAAGACGCCGGGGTAGCCCTGAAAATGTTCCGGGGCTGTGTAATTAGTTTCAATCACACCTGGTTCGGTTTGGTAAATGCGCAGCTTTAATCCGACCGGGTTTTCCAACCCACAGATGAAACACATTTTGGAGTTTGGTTGGGCAGTGCGCGCCTGGGATGTCATTAAAATACTCCTTGTTGTTGCTGTTGTGGTCTGAATAACCATAACATCGGTTTTGGCCAGAGCGCCGAGCCGGCCTGGTGAGTATAAACCGGGAGAGGTTTCATTGGGGGTTATCCGCAAACCAAACTGGCGTGGGTGTGTACTGTGAGTGGGGGTCAAAATTTAGGAAAATGTCGGGGATTATATCTGGCATCTTTCAAAGTGGTTTTCCATAGAAAATATGCGTTGGCTGGCAGGGAAATGAGGGGTTCTGGGTGGAAAAGGGACAGCCGTCCCTTTTCCACCCAGATTAAGAACTTCTCCCTCTCCCGCAGGGCCATCTTTTGTCAGTTTGAATTCAAACTCTCGGCGGGAGAGGGTCGGGGTGAGGGCAGGTCACAACTGAAAAGCAAGAAATTTGTGCTAATTTTCCCTATCTCCGAAAATCTGAACCGCACTCCCAATAGAACTGGTGTTTGCACAGGATGATAAACATCGCTATAATAAACGTGTCCATTCATCTCAAACAAGGAGGAAGCTTTATGACTCACATTATCACCAGCCTGTGTTTGCGCGATAGCGGGTGCGTAGAAGTTTGTCCCGTGGAGTGCATTACCCCAGGTAAACCACAAGAACAGTGGCCACTTTTTTACATCGACCCGGATACCTGTATCGATTGTGGTGCTTGTGTCCCCGAATGCCCATACGCGGCTATTTTCCCCGAAGACGAAGTCCCGACAGCCTATTCCGCCAAGGGCGGCGAATTTATCAGCCGTGTCGGACTGAGTGGGCACTATACCGGGACAGATCATCATGGTAAGGCTGTGGTTCTTGAAACCGCCAAACAGCTAACCAAGGGTGAAGCGGTCGACTTTACCGCAGATGTTCAGAGCAATTACGATTATTACAAAAAAGGCCCTGGTTACAGCGCCAAGTAATTTATTCAATAAAAAAAGCCAGGCGCGAAGCCTGGCTTTTTTTATTTTAGGGTTGAATTGTTTTTTGCAATACTGCGCTGCCAATGTTTTTTGCGAGTGAGGCTGATTCTTCTTCCAGAATAACGACAACTGCCAATGGCGTGCCTGACCAATTGGGGAGAGTTCCTGCCAGATACCAGGTGAGTGCCTGGTTATTACCCGAGCTGCTGCCTTGGTATTCCCAAAACAATTTTCCGCTGTTTTGCAGTGATTCCGCTACCCGCTTTGCGCCGTCCACCGGCAGGCACTGGACGGATTCTTCTGGTTCAGGCAACACCACCCAGCCCTGAGCTGGGGTTTCGACCGCATTGGCGATCTTCAAACCGGGGCACAGCCCCTGGTTGCTGATTGCAGCCGCTGCTGAAAGCATTTGAACTGGGCTTGCGGCCAGGTCCTTGAGGGTTCCTTGGGTTGCTGCAGCCGCAGCGGGAAGGCTTAGCTGGGGTGTTTTATAAAAACCCAACATACCGAATAATTTTTGAAGCTCTGCATCTGTGGGTTTCGATTTACCATAAACGGCATCCCTAAAAGGCTTGATCGCCGGTTCGACCAGGTAAAGGCCCTGGGTGGCGCGATTGAGCAGGGGCGCATTCGGCAGCCCCGGCAAACTCTCGCCAATGGTATCCAGCAGGTTTGCATCAAAGGTTGGGTGAGAAGCCATCGCCAGGATCTCTCCGGTTTGGGCATTGACAAGCACAAGCGCGCCTGTATGGTCACCGAGCAGCTCGTCAGCGTGTTTCTGAGTATCCAGGTCGAGAGTTAAGCGAAAGTTTAGGCCGGTGGGCGGTTGCCCATAAAGCAGGTAATCCCACCAGATCAGCAAGGTAGGGTTGCCCTTCAAGCCGCGCAGGTAAGGGTCGAGCGAGGCTTCCAAACCGGCCTGCCCATAAATAGCATGCGTATAACCGGCGATAGCCGAGAGCGATGGAACCAGGTAGCTCCGGGAATAACTGCCGGGTTGGCCTGTGGTGATATTAATCGAGCGATTTTGCCGGTCGAAAAGGGCGCCGCGTAAAACGAAGCGGTCTGCGATGGCGCGGCGCGGGTTGTCAGTGCGGCTGAGCAGGTCGTCGGCGCGAGTTTCGGCCCACCATCCATTTACGAGCGCACAGGCCAGCAGCCCAGCCCCAATTAAGCGGGCCATATCTAAGTATGGTTTTGGCTGTGGCAGTCCGGCTGGTTCATCATCGACTTCATTGCTGATCTGCAGGAGTATAAGCAGCCCAATAAATGAGGTCAATAATGAAGAGCCGCCATAAGAGACGAAGGGCAGGGTAACCCCCGTCAGAGGCAGCAGGCGCAGATTTCCACCAATGATCAGTATGCTCTGAGCGCTGAAATAGGTCGTAATCCCGGCTGCCAGTAAGCGGCGAAAATTGCTGGTTGCTCGGATTGCGATCAGAAAGCCGCGCGAAGCAAACAGGCCAATGATTAATAACAGGGCCATACTGCCCAACATTCCGGTTTCTTCAGCGATGCTGGTGAAGATGAAATCCGAATGGGCCACCGGCACCAGCCCAGGGGAACCCATGCCCGGACCGCGCCCATAGATGCCGCCATTCGCCACTGCCAGGATCGATTGGATCACTTGATACGATCGCCCTGAAGGATCGGCCCAGGGATCAATCCAGGCTTCCAGACGGTAGTGGATGATGTCTACAAATGAATAACCCACCAGGGCAGCGCTGACCAATAACCCCATCGAAATCAGCAGGATGCGGCGTTTTCCGCTGGCCATGTAGACCATGGCAGCATACAGAAATATAAATATACTGGCAGTCCCCAGGTCACGCTGCGTCAGCAAAATTGCCAGGGCCAGCCCGGTCAATAACATGGAGGGCAACAGCAAAGGTAAAAAGCGGGTTTGGTTTGGAAATCGATCGGCAAAATATGCTGCGAGATAAACCACCAGTAAGAGTTTGAGCGGTTCAGATGGCTGAAGATAGAGCCCGCAGCAGCCCAGCCAGAGTCGTGGCCCACTGCCACCAGGATTTGTGCCAAATATCAGTGTGAGTGCAGTCAGCAGCAAACCGCTGACCAGAAATATGTATTTATACCGCTGTAAGATGACCAGGTTCTGCGGGAATTTTATCCCTACCACGAAGATGCCAGAGCAAAAAGCCAGCCATAATGCCTGCCGCAGCCCGAAGGCGGGCTCCAATCGCCAAATTGTCAACAATCCCCATCCGGCGAGTAAGGCAGCGGCTGGCAACAGGTATGGGTCTGCGTCAGGCGTATGTTTGGTTGTCTGCCAGTTGGCAACCCAGACAGCCAAGGCCCAGATGGCCAGTCCAAGCCAGTGTGACCAGCGTAGTTCGACATCCCACGTCCGTGCGCGGGCAGCTGGTGCAAGTGTCATTGCCAGGGCATAGATGGATAAAAATAGTGCTGCCAGCTTCAGCAGGTGGCTTTGGATTTGAATCGGGGGCGAGTATTTTGAATTCAAAGATAGTGATCTTGATTATATTTAACAAAAAAACGAAATTTGATTTGCCCAGAGTCAGGGAGATCTGGCGCAATTTAATTTCGTTTTAGGGTTCTGTTACTTTAAGTATTTTCCAACCAAAAGATCCAACCTGGCACGAGTTGCCGCCGGGATGACTGCCGGGTTGCTGATTAACGCTTCTGCCAGCGCCTTGTCGCAAGTGCAAGACCTGGGTGTAACGTCAAGGTCGTTGACCAAAAGGCGCAGCGACTCTTGAGCCACGGCGGTATTCTTGTTGAGAGTCTGGATGACCATATCGACCGTCACAGGTTCGGCGGAAATATGCCATACGTCATAATCTGTAACATGCGCCATGGTGCTGTAACACATTTCGGCTTCACGCGCCAAAAAGGCTTCAGGTGAAGCCGTCATGCCGATGATGGACATGCCCCAGGCTCGAAATACATTCGATTCGGCTTTGGTAGAGAATCGCGGACCTTCGATGGTGATCAGGGTTCCGCCCTTGTGCACGGATGCGCCGCTGCCAGAGACCGCATTGTAAACCTGCTGGCTAAGCTCCGGGCAGAACGGATCTGCCACACCAACATGCGCGACCATGCCCTGTCCGAAGAATGTGCGCGGGCGTTCGCGTGTATTGTCAAATATCTGGTCCGGAATGACGATGTCTCCGGGTTTGTAATCTTCACGCAAAGATCCGCATGCGCTGATGCTGATGATCCGGTTTGCGCCGAGCATTTTTAAGGCGTAGATGTTAGCCCGATAATTGACTTCTGTAGGGGAAATGAAATGACCGACCCCGTGCCGGGCGAGAAATGCCAGGCGCTTTCCGGCGAGTGTACCAATGATAATTGGTGAGCTGGGTTTGCCAAAAGGAGTCTCAACATTATGTTCGCTCGTTTCGGTCAGCCCGTTCATTGTATACAAACCCGAACCACCAATGATTGCAGCCGCGAGTAATTCTGTCATGCTCATTCTCCTGTGTCGGGCTGAGTTTCGGATTTGAAGATTACAGTTAACGTGATTTGCCCACACGTAATTGTATCCCCGTTTGTCACCACTGTGGGCATCTGCAAAGCTTCGCCATTTAAATTTGTGCCGTTGGTCGAAAGTAAATCATCCACCCACCATTGGGCGTGATGATAGGCCAGCCTGGCGTGGCGCCCAGATACCGTATTGTGTGCCAGAATACAATCACAATCCGGGTCGCGTCCGATTACCACGCTGCTCTGGGTGAAATGGGAATGATTATCATCCAGATCTGGCATGCTGATCAGCAAGTCGATCGGGGTTATCTGGCGCGAAGATAAAGCTTGGGCGTCTTGTTTCAATGAGCGCCAAAGTAAGAAGAGCGCGCCTCCCAGGAAGGCATAAAGCGCTATGGCAGCGAGGAATCGCAAGCCAAGCAATACAAGTCCGCTCATGTATTTTTGTCGTTTTTGGGCTGGGGTCTATTGAATGTAATTGTGGCTCGCTCACTGGAGGCTGGCGTGAAGGGTGCGGTATCGCCCTTGGCAATCGATGATGGGGGCGAATCTTGCCCGAAGACAATTGGCAACCCTGCCAGCGATATCACATCGCCTGGATATAAAATGCTTTGGGTTATCCGCTGTCCATTGACAAACGTTCCGCCGGTGGAATTCAGGTCGAAAATCGTGAAGTGGTTGCGAACATAGCGAATCTGAGCATGGTAACGGGATATGCGCGGATCGTCTATCACCAGGTGATTATCGAGTCTGCGGCCAAGATTGATTACAGCCTGATCGAGGGTGAATACATTTGTACCGCCGATTATTAAAAAGCCTGCCCGAACTGGAGTTTCTTCGCCGCTTGTGGTCATATTTTGCGTTTCTGCTACACTCTCTAGTTTACTTGTGCGCACGATCAGGTCGTCAATGGCGACAGAAGGGTCACTGGCAATCGTCATGGATGGCGCTGATTTAAGCGTCAGACCCATTTCAGTGGCAACAGTATGGATTACGGTTGTAAGGCCATCCATTAAGCCTGGTTCTTTTTGCCATAACTCCAGATTGGAAGGGTGTACTACCAGGATAAACTCAGTCGGAAATGTGATTTCTGGCGGGTTTAGTTTTTGTGTGGATGAATTGGCCTTCAAGGCATCCGCCAGCCGCTGTGCAATCCAATCCCTGCTAACTGGTTGGGGTAGGAATTTCAACAGGCGCGCTTCGATCAGATCCTGGATCCTTTTTTCGATTTCGTTAAGTTGAATGTTCATTTTTCCCTGCATACCAATAATATAATTATAGAGGTTTATCCTATAAAATACAATTCTATCAGAAATATTGAATAACACCTTTCGGGTGCAGAAATATTGATCAGCGAATCGATATTCCCATGTGGAAACGCCCCTTGGTTTGGAAAGTGCATTTTTCCTTATATTAGGTCTTGCCGAAAAATCACTCTGCTGGTAAAACCGAAATAATTATTCAAAAGGAGTAACAATGGCTTTGCCACTTGTTTTGCTTGCACACCCGCTTCCACCCGAGTGGATCTCTTCCCTGCAGGGACGAGTCCGATTATTAGTTGGCCCGGCCGAGCCGTCGGGATTTGCCCCCCACCTGTTGGAACTATTGGGAGAAGCGGAAGGCATTCTTTGTCTGCTGATCGATCGGGTGGATGCGGCTTTACTGGATGGGGCGCCCCGGTTGCGCGTCATCAGTAACATGGCGGTTGGATTCGATAATATCGACATTGATGCCTGCACGCGCCGGGGCATTCCGGTTGGTAATACTCCTGGAGTCCTGACGGATGCAACCGCTGACCTGGCGATGGCGCTTTTGTTATCCTCGGCGCGGATATTGCCGAAGGCCGCCATGGATGCTCGCGATGGTTTTTGGCGAACCTGGTCCCCCACGGGCTGGTTAGGTGCTGATTTGCGCGGAGCCACGCTTGGGATCGTGGGCATGGGCAAAATTGGTAAAGCAGTCTCTGAGCGTGCCAAAGGGTTCGGGCTTAATCTCATTTACACAGATTCAAACCGAATACCCGATGTTGAAGTCAATTTTCAGGCAAAATATTGCTCGCTGGATGAGCTGCTTGCTGAAAGTGATTTTGTCAGTTTGCATTGTCCGCTGACTGCCACGACAAGGGGCGTGATCGATGAAACGGCCTTGAAGAAAATGAAACCCAGCGCAATCTTGATTAACACCGCCCGCGGCCCCATCGTAGTCCAGGACGCCCTTGTCCGTGCCTTGCGTGAAGGTTGGATCAGAGGCGCCGCCCTGGATGTGACCGACCCCGAACCTCTCCCGCCGCATCACCCGCTCTATGATCTGCCAAACTGCCTGGTTGTACCGCATATCGGGTCTGCCACTTATGGCACCCGTCGGCGCATGGCAGAAATGGCTTGTGAGAATTTGCTGGCTGGGATTGAAGGCCAAAGACTCCCCAATTTTGTCAATCCGGGAGTTTACCGGAATAAATAAAAAAACTTTCGGGTTGTTTTCGCTCCCGAAAGTTTTGGTTCATTAAGCAGGGATCAGCTTGCCGCAGCTGGGACAATTTTTCTCACCCCTCAGCACCACAAATCCACAGGTCGCGCAGGTGCGCGGTTGGATGCTGCCCAGCGGAGCACCACAGCCAATGCAGCTGCCTACACCGACCGGGTTGGCCGTCCCACAATACAGGCATTCCAGACGTTGCAAACGCTCCGCAATTTGTGTGCTGGACCGGTGAGATTTCGCGACCGAGTCGATCACCTCCCAGACTTTCTCATGGATCTGCAGGCTTTCGACATCCTGGGCCAGATCATCCAGGCGACCAAGCAGGTTCCATGGATTCATGAGAGTGGCAATCACAGTTTGCCCCATACTGGCGGCAACTCCATACCAGGCCTGTTCGCTGACTGAAACCACAATCGTGTCATCAGCTTTTTTGATCTGGACTGTAACCGCGGTTTCTCCGCCGCTGGATGCACCAGGACGGGTGGCAATTTGTACTCTCAATTCCCGTTCGTTTCCAACGGTTTGAGTACGCAGGTTGCCACGGTTAAAAAATGCCATCAAAGCTTCTGCGATGTCATTCGGGTTCAAGTCGCCGTGAAAAATTCGCTGTTCCATGGTATCGATTATAATCACCTTTGCTAATTTTGGCAGATATAGGCGGTCGGATGCATTCAAACAAAAAACCATATTTCTTGAGCTTTTTTTTGATCGGATTACTTGTTATTATATTTAACGTACCTGCACCCCAAAAAGTTGCAGCGCAGCAGCCAACCGGGTCCATCCCAACGGTGACAAGCACCTCGACAGGCGCCACGATCAAAGTTACCTACCCCGAGCAGATCAATGTCCGCTCTGGCCCAAGTTCCTATCTATATACGCCGATTGGCCTGATGCTTTCAGGCCAGGTAGCTCCAGCCTTGGGCCGTTCTCCCGGGGGTGATTGGATCCAGATCCGTTATGAGGGTGTGCCTGGGAATGTTGGCTGGGTCTATGCTCCTCTCGTAGGGCTCTCTCCGAATGCCAATCTGTCAATCGTTGAGCCTCCTCCCACACCCACACCTGCAACCACCCCTACCATCGATCCGACCCTGGCTGCAGCCTTCATTCCGCAGTTCACGCCCACGCGCTTACCCACATTTACACCTTCCGGGCCGCTGGTCTTACCCACCTACGAAGTTGTTGGTCCAGAAACTGGTGGAATACCACTTGGACTGATCATTGTCATCTTATTTTTGATTGGTAGTTTTGGTGCGCTGATTTCCTTCCTGCGCGGGCGCTGAGCCGCCCTGCCAGGATAATAAAAGAGACCAGTCAAAAGCGCTGGTCTCTTTTATTATCCTAAAAAGTTAATTGTTAGTTGCAGCCGCAGGAGCCGCCACAAGCACAGCTTGATCCTTCGGTTTCGGTGTCAGAATGACTTTTGCTGCCAGAAGAACCACAAGAGCAGCCACCACCGATATTGGATGGGCTGTCGACTACAAAGCCGGCCCCACGAACGGGGTCATTGACAAAGTCAACTTTTGCGCCTTGTAAATAGGGCATCGACTGGTCGTCTACCACGAGCTGAATATCCTGTGATCGAAAAATCAGGTCATTATCACGAATATTATTCTCAAGTGCCATGCCGAAGCTGACACCGCTGCAGCTGCTTCCAGCTACATATACTCTTAAAGAATAACCTTCCAATTTGCGATCGGCCAGAATACCACGCACAGCCTCGACTGCGCTGGCGGACATGGTGACAGTATCTGTATTGTCTTGAGTTTTGGTTTCGATTTCTTGTAACATGGTTGTCTCCTTTATATCCGCTAAATTTGATAAATCATATCAAATTTAGCGTAGTCTGTCAACATATAGATAAAAGCCTCGCAATTTGCGAGGCTTTAAATTCTTTATAAACTATGAAGTCGGCAAGCGGTTTTTCAAAGTGCGGTTCATGATTTCGTCTTGGGCATTATCACCAGACTTGTTGTTTTTCTTAGCTCTGGCGGCTTTTTCTGCTTTTTGACGGTCAAGCGCAGCCTGCCATGCCAATTCAAAAACAGTTGGTTCTGGCTCGGATGGGGGTTCGGTACCCATATCGAAATTTTCGATGCGGGGCTTCCCTTTTTTGCTGGGGCGTTTGGTGCGATCAGGTCGGGGTGTAGCCGGCTGTTCGGGTTCTTCTTTTTCTTCTGGTTTGGGCAGGGTCGCCTTCATGCTCAGTCGAATCTGTTTCTTTTTGCGATCGACATCCAAAACCATTACATCAACTTCGTCGCCTTCTTTAACGACATCGCCAGGGGTTTTGACATAGCCGTGCGCCATTTCACTGATGTGAACAAGACCGGGACGTTCGGCCCCAATCTCAACAAAGGCGCCGTAAGTTTCAAGTCGGACGACTTTGCCTTTTAGTACCAATTCGGGTTTGAGCTCACGCCAATCCATGCCCACTGGTTCGATCATGGTCAATTCAACGCGATCCGCTTTTACTTTTCGTACCCACACATCTACTTCTTGTCCAACTTGAACTACGTCTTCGACGCGTTTCACGGCGGTTTCTGAAAGCTGTGAGATGTGGATGATGCCGGGGATTTCCATGCTGAGGTCAACAAGCACGCCCGCGAGAGTGGTTTTAACAACTTTCCCCGTCAGTTTTGTTTTTGGTTTTAGTTCGCTGGCTGGGGTAGTGATGGTTTCTGCAGGTGTAGTCATAAATTGTCTCCTAAATTGCGGGAATAATGCCGAAGATTGATTATACTATAAAGCGATTAAATGTCAATTGCCAATTGTGTCGGTTTGCACGATTTCTGATAGAAATAAAACCAAACAGTTGACTTAATAGCAATTGGAGAGTAAGATTTTGTAAGAAAAAGACATAAAAGAGGGCTTCAATGTATAGAATCGACAATATTGATTATGAAATTGTTAACATGTTAATGGAAGACGGCAGAATGAGAGCTGCAGAGATCGCTCGCCGCCTTGGAAGTAAATCTGAACGAGCTGTTCGCTATCGAATCGACCGTATGATCGAGAATAATGTGATCCGGCTCAGCGCTATTGTTAATCCAAAGGGCCTTGGAATGAATGTCGTTGCCGATGTGCTCATGGAAGTTGAGTCAGATTCGATTATTGAAGTGGCTAAGAAAATGACAGAGTATGAAAATGTAAGCTATGTCGCCTGTTCCATTGGTGAAACTGATATCAGTGTTCAGGTTATGGCGGGTGACACAGCTGAAGTATACCGTTTTGTTACGGAAGTGATAGGAAAGATCCCCGGAGTACGAAAAACAACAACTTCCATCGTGCCACTGGTTCTCAAGGATGTCTTTCAGTGGAGAATTCCGCTTAGCATGGTGAATGAAAACTTAATTGAAGAATAAATCCCAGACGATTGGAGAATGTAATGAAAAATTTTGAAAAAAATGCAGAAGTTCAAAAACGAGCAGAAAAAGTGCTCCCACTTGGCGTCAATTCGAATTTCCGATATTGGGGCGAAGGGATTACCCCTTATGTAAAGAAGGCCAAAGGTTCACATCTTTGGGATGTGGGCGGAAATGAATATATCGATTATCGTATGGCCTTTGGGCCAATCATCCTGGGTCACGCCTATGATGCTGTAGATGAGAAGGTGATTGAAGAAGTGCGCAACGGTGTCTTGTTTGCCATGACTGGTGAATTAGAACTGGATGTCGCCGAAATGATCGTGGATATGTGCCCGGCTGTCGAAATGGTCCGAATGGCTTGCTCTGGAACAGAAGCAACCATGCACGCCATTCGCGTGGCCAGGGCTTTTACTGGGCGTGAGTTAATTCTTAAGTTTGAAGGAAATTATCACGGCTTTCACGATTACACGCTTTGGTCCACATACGCGCCTGTCGAAGCGTATGGTAACCGGCGCAGCCCGATCCCAGTGCCAGCCTCGTCTGGTATCCCGCGTGTACTAGGCGAAAAAATAATGACTTTGCCCTTCAATGATTTCGAAGGGTTTGAACGGGTTATGAAATCGTTTGGCGACCAAATAGCGGCGGTTATCACCGAGCCATGCCAGGGCAATTGCGGGGCAATTTTGCCTCAACCTGGCTTTCTGGAATTGATCCGCCAGAAGACCACGGAATATGGGGCTGTTTTTATCCTGGATGAAGTCAAGACTGGCTTTCGGATCGCCAAAGGTGGCGCGCAGGAATTTTATAATCTAAAACCTGATCTGGCTACTTATGCCAAGGCGTTGGGCAATGGTTACCCAGTTGCGGCTTTTGGTGGAAAAAAAGAAATCATGAGTATTATCGGGCATGGCGTCTCGCAGGGTGGCACTTATACAAACAATAAACCTGGTATCGCCGGTGCCTGGGCAACCCTCAAGGTGATGAATACTCAGCCGGTTTTTGAGACCATTAATCAGCGTGGCGGTCGTTTAATGCGCGAATTAAAGGAAATATTTGACGATAACAGCATCCCATCTGTCTTTAACGGTTATCCCGGAATGTTCACCTTTGCCTTGGGTGCAGAGAGTATCACCTGTCAACGTGACTGGGCGCTAAGTGACCGCGATTATTATTTGCGTCTTGCTGAAGCTGCCATCGATCGGGGCGTAATGCCTGATTTCGATGCGCGCGAACCCTGGTTCTTGTGCTATTCGCATACCGAAGCCGATATTGATAAAACCCTTGAAGTCTATGCCGATATAGTCAGAAAAGTTAAGTGATCTTGAATTAGTGATGGAACCAGCCATATCTCGAATGGCTGGTTCTTAAATTTGGTTGTAACAAACAGGAGAGTGTAATGACCAGGCTAACATCGCAAGAGATCGTTGAAATGAACCGGGAGTATACGTTTTTTTCGTGGTCAGTCCAGGGCCAGGCGAATCCTATTCCGGTCGAAAGAGCTGAGGGGGTCTATTTTTGGGACACTGATGGAAAACGCTATCTTGATTTCTCTTCCCAGTTAATGAATACCAATATCGGACACCAGCATCCCAAAGTGGTTAAGGCCATTCAAGATCAGGCTGCCAAACTGTGCTTTGTCCATCCGGGTAATGCCACGGATGTGCGCGGTTTGTTGGGTAAAAAACTTGCTGAGGTTACCCCCGGCGATCTGAAAAAGACCTTTTTTACCCTGGGGGGTTCGGAAGCAAATGAGAACGCCATCAAAATCGCGCGTTTTTATACCGGGCGTCACAAAATCCTGGCTCGTTATCGCTCTTACCACGGCGCCACGCATGGTTCGATTGCTTTGACGGGTGATTACCGTCGCCTGGCCGTTGAGCCGGCCATGCCGGGCGGGGTTCATTTCCTGGATCCATTCTGCTATCGCTGCCCGTTTGGCCAGAAGCCTGAAACATGCAAACGCGAGTGCATTTCGCACCTTGAAGAAGTCATCCGATATGAAGGTCCAGATAAAATCGCAGCCATTATTATGGAAGGTGTGGTCGGTTCCAACGGGTTGATTGTGCCTCCAGACGATTACTGGCCACGGGTTCGCGAAATTTGTGATAAATACGGAATCCTGCTGATCTCGGATGAAGTTATGAGCGGCTGGGGCCGGACGGGAAAATGGTTTGCGGTTGACAATTGGGGCGTAACCCCCGATATCATTACCACTGCCAAGGGCATCACCAGCGGATATGTACCGCTCGGTGCGGTGATTGTTTCCGAAAAAATAGCCAAGTTTTTCGATGATAAGTATATGTATGCCGGTCTCACCTACAATGGCCATGCGCTGGGTTGTGCTGCTGCCCTGGCAACCATTGAAGTCTACGATGATGATCACCTGATCGAGAATGCTGTTACCCAGGGTAAGTATCTGGGCCAGGCCTTGGAAGCGATCAAACAGCGGCATGCCTCAGTGGGTGATGTCCGCTACATCGGTCTATTTTCGACGCTTGAGCTGGTGGCCAACCGTGAAACCAAGGAAATTCTATCTCCGGCTGTCATGGCTGAAGTGGGTAAAACCTTGCGCCAGAATGGTTTGTTTACTTTCCTGATGGCCAATAACATGGGTAGTATGCTCTTCGTAGTGCCACCTTTGTGCATTACCCAGGCTCAGATAGATGAAGGCCTGGCAATTGTTGAGATGGCGCTGGAAGTAGCGGACCGGTATTGTAAATAATCATAAGTGACGTCTCTTCCTGGCAGGAAGAGTGGAGAACAAGACACAATGATGAAAATATTGAATTACATCAATGGTGAATGGGTCGATCCGAAAGTCAGCGAGTACGTGGATGTGATCAACCCGGCCACCGGGGTGGTGGAAGCGCGTACGCCGCTGTGCGGCAAAGAAGCCGTGGATGCTGCCGCGCAAGCAGCTGCGGATGCTTTGCCGGCCTGGCGCAGAGTTCCGGCCCAGGATCGAGTCCAATACCTGTTTAAATTAAAGTTTTTGCTCGAAGATAACCTCGATGAAATCACGCGCACCATCACAAATGAGTGTGGCAAGACCTATGAAGAAGCCAAGGCTGAGATGCGCCGCGCCATCGAAAATGTGGAAGTAGCTTGTGGCATTCCGATGATGAGTAAAGGTGAGATCAGTGAAGATATTGCCCCAGGCATTGACGAGATCATGCTGCGCCAACCTGTGGGTGTTTGTGCCACAATTGCGCCCTTTAACTTCCCCGGTATGATCCCGTTCTGGTATCTGCCTTATGTGCTTGCGCTCGGGAATACCTATGTTGTCAAGCCGTCTGAACGGGTGCCGATGACCATGATGGTGATATTTCGCCTGGTGGAAAAACTTGGCTTGCCCAAAGGTGTGATCAACATGGTACATGGTGCAAAAGAGGCAGTCGATGGCATCCTTGACCATCCAGCCATTCGCGCCATTACTTTTGTGGGTTCCTCGACGACTGCGCGTTATATTTATCGCCGCGCGGCTGAGAACGGCAAGCGCGTCCAGGCCCAGGGCGGCGCCAAAAACCCGGTGATCGTGATGCCGGATGCAGATATGGAAATGGCCACCAAGATTATCGCCGATTCGGCTTTTGGGTGCGCAGGTCAGCGCTGTTTGGCGGTTTCATGGGCTGTAACGGTGGGCGAGGCACGTAATTCATTTATGGAATTGATTTGCGATGCGGCAGCCACACGCAAAGTGGGCTATGGTCTCGATGATGGCGTTCAGATGGGGCCGGTCATCAACCAGAGCAGCCTGGCGCGTATTGAGCAACTGATCAGTAAGGGTGTCAGTGATGGCGCCACAGTTCCGGTGGATGGCCGTGGCACGCAGGTAAAAGGCTATGAAAAAGGTACTTTTGTTCGCCCGACGATTCTGGCGGATATCAAACCGGGCAGCGAGATCTCAGGGATTGAAATTTTTGGCCCGGTGCTTAGCCTGATGCATGTCAACACGATCGACGAAGCCATTGCCCTGGCGAATGCCGGCCAATATGGCAACCAGGCCAGCCTGTTCACTTCCAGTGGGTCGGCAGCCCGCAAGTTCCGTTATGAGGTCGATGCGGGCAATATTGGGATCAATATTGGTGTGGCGGCTCCGATGGCTTTCTTCCCCTTCTCGGGATGGAAAGATTCATTCTTTGGCGATATGCACGGCCAGGGTATGGACGCCGTCGAGTTCTTTACCCAGAAAAAGATCGTGGTCGAACGTTGGCCCAAAGATTGGACGCGAAAGTTCTAACTTTATCTGAGTAGGGTAATCACCCACCTTGTGATCTATGTTTTGGAGAAATAATATGGCGCGAGATATTAATCATGCCCTTGAATATGCAGAAAAATGGACGAATATTATCAAGCAGCCGGCGCTGCCGGATGAAACAACTGCCAAGTGGATTATCGAAGAATCTAAAAATAATTTTGCCGAGCATTTTAACCGTAACTGGTTGGAATATCGGAAGTCAGTAACCGAAGCCGGTCAGTGGGCTGCGGTCGAGTGGACCGGTCATGGCGCCGAGTTCGAGGATGTCTTGGGCCGCAAATACATAGATTTCCTGGGTGGCTACGGCATGATGAGCCACGGCTGGGCCCACCCGGATATTATCGCATCTGTCCAAGCCCAGCTTTTGCGCACCCCCATGCCCAGCCAGGAATTGATCGATCCTCTGCGAGGAGTCCTGGCACGTTTGATGGCAGAAATCACCCCAGGTGACCTATCGTATTCCTGGTTCGCTGCCAGCGGCACCGAGGCAATTGAAGCAGCCATCAAGATCGCTAAACTGTATACCGGGAAATCCGCCTTCATTGTGGCGGTTAAAGCATTCCATGGAAAGACCATGGGGTCGCTCTCAATGATGGGCAAGGCCGATTATCGCCAACCCTTGGGAACCTTGTATGGTGGCCAGGTTTATCATGTGCCATTTGGTGATGCCGATGCTGTAGAAAAACAGCTCGAGATCTGCGAGAAAGTCGGGATTGGTGTGGCTGGTGTGCTCTTGGAACCGATCCAGGGTGAGGCTGGTGGCATTGTTCCTCCGGATGATTTTTGGCCGCGAGTTCGGGCTGCGACCAAAAAATATGGTGTCTTGCTGATTGCCGATGAAGTTCAGACCGGGCTAGGACGTACCGGAAAATTATGGGGTGTGGATCATTGGGATGTGACTCCAGATATTTTGGCGGTTGCCAAGGCCCTCGGTGGTGGTGTCATGCCCGTTAGCGCAGTTTGCACTACCGAAGAAATTTTCACGCCGATGATGTATCCGAATCCATTCATGCATACTACAACGACCGGTGGAGGTGCATTGGCCTGTTCTGCGGCTATTGCAGCGATCAATGTGACCCTGCGTGATGATCTGCCTCGCCAGGCTGCCGAAAAGGGTGCTTATATTATCCCCAAGGTTCAAGCCCTGGCTGACAAGTATCCAAATATCTACAAATCTGTCACTGGTAAAGGCTTGTTGATCGGTCAGCACTTCCAGACCCCAGAGCTGGGCTATATGGTGGCCTCGGGCATGTTTAAGCGTGGTGTGGTTGTAGCCGGAACCCTGACCAGCGCTCAGACTATCCGGATTGAGCCTCCATTGGTGATTTCCTATGCTGAGATTGATGAAGGTTTGAACCGTTTGTATGATACGGTTGCAGAAGTTGCCAGAACACAATAACTACATTCTGTGCTTTCCAAGCCCTGGGTCTTTCATTCCGTTGGACCCAGGGTGTATTTTTTACCAAAGGTAGTCTCTGAATGATCCGAAGCCCAGGATATTCAATTCTTCCAGATGTGTTCAACAATTGTTTTGAGGAGAACAGTGCATGAGCGATTTTGCTGTTGAATTACGTGATGTAGTCAAAACATTTCAGACGCCGGAGGGAGGCTCCGTAAACGCCGTCGATCATGTTAATATGCAGATCACAAATGGGGAATTCTTTTCCCTGCTCGGTTCATCAGGTTGTGGCAAAACCACCTCTCTGCGCATGATGGCTGGTTTTGAATGGCCAACAGCCGGCGAAGTTTATATAGAGGGTCAGGCTCAAGGACATAAACCACCCTTCCAACGCCCGGTTAATACTGTTTTCCAAAGTTATGCTTTGTTTCAACACCTGACGGTCTTCCAGAATGTTGCCTTTGGTCTTGAAATGGAAAAGGCGCCTAAAAAAGAGATCACATCCAGGGTTGGTAGGGCGCTGGAAATGGTCAAGCTAACCGGCATGGACCGGCGTTCTCCCCGGCAGCTTTCCGGCGGTCAGCAGCAGCGCGTGGCGTTGGCTCGCGCTCTCGTAAAACTGCCATCGGTTCTGCTGTTGGATGAGCCGCTCGGCGCATTGGATTTGAAACTGCGTAAGGAAATGCAGCTCGAATTAAAGACGCTTCAACGCGAAGTGGGCATCACTTTCGTATTCGTAACCCATGACCAGGAAGAGGCTCTGACGATGTCAGATCGGATCGCTGTCATGAGTCATGGCAAGGTGCTGCAGGTGGGCGCGCCGGTCGAAATCTATGAACGGCCAAACTGCAAATTTGTGGCTGATTTTATTGGAGATTCGAATTTTCTGGAAGGCGAAGTCTCCCAATTTGAAGATGGCCGCGTGACTACTTTTGTGCCCAGGCTTGGCGCACAGCTGGTTGGAATGAGCCAGAACAAATTCAATCCTGGCGATAAAGTTGTAATTTCCATCCGCCCTGAAAAGATTCGTCTTTCAGACCAGCCCGCCCTCAATCTAAACTGCTTTGAGGTCCGTGTGACTAACTCTGCCTACATCGGTTCTGATACTCGCCTGGAAGTGGATGCCAGTGGTGTCAGATTGAAGGTTTGGGAGCAGAACCATATTTCCACGCTTGATCCGCGCGCTTACCATCAGGGCGAACAGCGGGCCTGGTTATCCATCTTCCCAGAAAACGCTCTGGTTCTTCCTCAGGAATAGGAGCCGAATATGCTGCGCAAACTCCGAGAAAGCAAGTCTGTTCAGGGCACCCTGTTGGTGACCCCCACGTTCATTTTTATGGTGGGACTGCTGATCATTCCGTTGATTCTTACGGCGATTGTAAGTTTTGGCAAGCGTAATTCTGACGGTGGTGTGATCTATACATTTACGCTTGATAACTATACTCGTTTGATGGGTCTTTCAACCAACTGTGACAATGGCGCTGCCAGTTGTTTTGATCCGCTCTATGTAAATATCCTCGGCCGTTCGTTGTTGCTGGCTTTTGAAACGACGACCCTGGTGATCTTGCTGGCTTACCCACTCTCGTATTTCATCGCTCGCGCTTCAGCGAAAAAGCGCAATACTTTCCTTTTCATGGTCTTGGTGCCGCTCTGGACAAATTTCGTCATTCGCGTCTACGCTTGGATGATGATCTTGCGCACGCAAGGGGTGTTAAATGGAGTACTTGGCGCCGTTGCTGGATTTTTGCATATCCCCTTTGTGCCATTGGAAATGCTTTACACGCCTGGCGCGGTGTTGGTAGGTATGGTTTACGAATTCTTGCCCTTCATGATCCTGCCAATTTACACTTCCTTAGAGAAGATTGACAATTCTTTATATGAAGCCGCGGCAGATCTGGGCGCAAGTACCCTGCGCACGTTTTTCCGGGTGACTTTGCCACTTTCCATGCCTGGAGTAGTGGCCGGAACCATTCTGGTCTTCATTCCGGTTATGGGCACTTTTATCGTCTCGGATATTTTGGGTGGGCGTCAGGTGATCCTGGTCGGTAATCTGATCCAGCGCCAATTTCTGGATGCTCGCGACCCAACCTTTGGTAGTGCGGCTTCTTTGATCTTGATGGTCATGACCCTCGTGGTGACTTACTTTTACACCCGAAAATTCGGCTTTGGCGAGGAGATTATTGTCGCATGAACCCAAATCGACGCGCTCCCCTCGTTCTGGTGATGACATTTCTGGTGTATTTCTTTTTATACGCACCTATTTTCGTGTTGGTCACCTACTCTTTTAACTCGTCCAAGACAAACATCGTCTTTAATGGATTTATCACAAAGTTCGGCGATACAAAACTTGTTGATGGAAATGTTATCCAGAGCCCCTGCGGTCCATTCCACTGGTTTTGTGAACTGGCCAAAAACAGAGAAGTGATGAATGCCGCCAAAAATACGCTCACAATTGCCTTCATTTCCACTTTCAGCGCCACCGTGATCGGCACACTGGCAGCCCTGGCCTTGCAGCGCTACAATTTCAGGCTAAAGGCTTTTTCGGAGCTGGCTCTATACATTCCCATCGTCATTCCTGAGATCGTCATGGGTATTGGGATTCTGACCCTATTTAGCCAGGTATTTAATTTCTTGAACAATTCACTAGGTTTGAGTGGGGATGCGCGCCTGGTGCTTGGATTGGGTACGGTGATCGTTTCGCATATCACCTTCAGCGTGCCTTTTGTGACCCTGGTGGTCCGTGCCAGGTTGCAGGGTTTCGACCAATCTTTTGAAGAGGCAGCCATGGATCTCGGTGCCAACGAACTGGTTACCTTTTGGCGGGTGACTCTGCCCATGCTTCTGCCGGGGGTGCTTTCCGGGGCGCTGATGGCCTTTACGCTCTCGCTGGATGATTTTGTAATTACCTTTTTCACCAATGGACCAGGCTCCACCACCCTGCCGATTTACGTCTATGGTTTGTTGCGCCGTATCATTACGCCACAGGTAAATGCACTTTCGACAGTCTGGATCATGGTAGTGTTGATCACCGTATTATTATTGCAGTGGTTGCAAAACCGTGAAGCTAAAGCATGATGTTTGCGCCGTAAATTTGCTGGCGCTTTAATTAGTGAAACAAAAAAAGGAGATAGGAAAATGAGAAGCTCGCTTGTTTGGAAGCTATTAGGGGTTTTGATATTATTGAGCCTTGTACTGACAGCCTGTGGTGGAGGGACCACGAAGCCTGCCAGCAATGATCAGCCCACGGTTGCCGCTGACGCGGTACAGAAGACAGCCTCATCTGGGTTTGTCTGTCCAGAACCCAATCCACGGATCGATGTTCAATCCAAGGATCTCAATCTGTTTGTTTGGACCGAATACATTCCCGTGGATATGTCTGAGTGCTTTGAGAAAGTCTACGGTATCAAGGTCAACCGCGATGAATATTCCAGCAATGAAGAAATGTACGCCAAGATCTCGGCTGGTGGCACCAACTACGACCTGGTTCAACCGACGGATTATATTGTGGCGTTGATGGTCCGCCAGGAATTGCTGCAAAAGCTGGACCCGGCCAAGCTTTCCAATATAAAAAATCTTGATCCGAATTATATGAACCTGGAATTTGATCCGGGAAATGCTTACACTCTTCCATATCAGGCTGGTGTCGATGCGATTGTCTACAATTCGGATAAAGTGAAGAATGCCCCGGTTTCCTGGGATGATCTGTGGAAACCTGAATACGCAGGCCGCATGGTCTTTTTGGATGACTCACGCGTCACCATTGGTCTGACTTTGTTAACCCTTGGTTTTGATGCCAATACAACCGATCCGGCGCAGTTAGACCAGGCTAAGACCAAGCTTGCCAAACTTGTTCCGAACATTAAGTTGTTTGATAGCGATTCTCCAAAGACCGCCCTGATCGCTGGAGATGTGGATCTGGGTATGACCTGGACCGGCGAAGCCTTTCTGGCCCAGCAAGAAAACCCTGCCATCAAGTTCATCTATCCAACTGAGGGATCGATGTTATGGCAGGACAATTGGGCCATACCCACCGGTGCTTCACATCTGGATGCAGCCTATGCCTGGTTGAACTATACCCTACAGGGTGATGTTTTCTGGCTGATGCTGCGCGATTTCCCCTACATTAACCCGGATACTGCTGCCCTGGATTATGCCAAGACCGCCCAGCCGGAATTATATAAGAAATACATGGATTCAAACATCACCAATGTGCCCGCAGATGTGCTCTCCAAGGGCCATCGCATCAAGGATGTTGGCGATGCCTTGCCGCTGTTTGACCAGATCTGGACTGAAGTCAAGGGTGCCAGCCAGTAAGCATCCATTTGCCTTGAAAAAACAAACAATGATCACCGCAAGGTGGTCATTGTTTGTTTAAAAAGAAGGGTGAGAAAAGTGTGTTGGTCGATTCGCGCTGGTTCGGTTTCACAACTAACCCTGTGCCCTGGAACATGGTCGTGGTTGGATTGCTTTGCGCTGGTTTGCGATTCCCGCTCTGGCTTTGCCCCGCAGGTGGTTATTTTAATGCTACGCTGTTTTGCGTGCGCAAAAATAACCACAAAAAACCTTGCGCCTATTTTTTACAAGGATTTCCTTTTCCATGATCGGCATTCATTTCGAGCGAGCGTAAAGATAGAAAAAACCTGCATAAGTTAAAATCGTCAAAAAATGATTGACTTTAATGCGTAATCGTTATAAAATTAACCCATGGAAAACAAAATCCGCACAAAGTATGCTGATGGGCTTGATGATAGTGACCGGTTTATCATTGATGCAATGCGTCAGGATGGTCGCGTGGCTTTTGCTCAAATTGCCCAGCAGTTGAATGTTTCGCCTGGTATGATCCGGGTTCGCTATAACCGTTTGGTTGAGATGGGGCTGATCAAAGTGGTTGCGATTACCAACCCCCTCCGGATGGGTTACACCACCATGGCGATGATCGGGATCAGGACCGATGGTGAAAAAATGCTGGAGGTGGCAAAAAAAGTTTCGGAATTTGATGAAGTAATTTACCTGATCGTTGTCAGCGGGCGCTATGACATCATCGCTGAGGTTGTCTGCTTGGATCATACCGATTTATTGAGATTTTTAACCGAAAAATTGTATCTAGTCGCTGGGGTGCGCGAATCGGAATCGTTTATGCATTTGAAAATTGAAAAGGAAGTTTATTTTTAGAATATTTTAAATGCGCAGATTATTCTGCGCATTTTTTATCAGGTTAGCTTACATTCGTTGACTGGACCATATATTCAAGGAGACAATACTATGAAGGTGTTACTTGTTGGTGTTGGTGGTGTCGGTGAGGCCATTGCTGCGATTGCCAAACCAAGGCCATGGATGGAGTTGATGGTTTTGGCTGATTACAACCTGGACCGCGCCAAGGAAGTTCAGGCTAAATTGGGCGATGCTAACCGTTTTCCTGCCGAGTGGATTGATGCCAGTCAGCAGGAAATGATCGAGGCTATGGCCCGAAAATATAATGTCGATTTGATCATGAATGCCTGTGACCCAAGTTTCAACATTCCGATATTTGACGCCGCCTTTAACGCGGGTGTCAATTATATGGATATGGCCATGACCCTTTCTTCACCGCATCCTGAAAAACCGTTTGAACTACCTGGCATCAAACTTGGCGATTACCAGTTTGAGCGTGCCAAAACATGGGAGCAAAAGGGTATCTTGGCGCTTGTTGGCCTGGGTGTAGAGCCAGGCATGGCGGATGTATTTGCCAGGTATGCCGAGCTGCATTTGTTCGATGAGATTGATGAAATTGGCATTAGGGATGGCGCCAATATCGAAATCAAGGGGTATGAATTTGCCCCGAATTTCTCCATCTGGACCACCATTGAAGAATGCCTTAACCCTCCAGTGATTTGGGAAAAAGAAAAGGGCTGGTTCACCACCGCACCATTTTCTGAGCCAGAAGTGTTTGATTTTCCTGGCGGCATCGGCAAGGTTGAAGTCGTCAATGTCGAGCACGAAGAAGTCTTGCTGATACCAAGGTGGGTCAAAACAAAGCGTGTTACTTTTAAATATGGATTGGGTGACCAATTCATTGGCGTATTAAAAACCTTGCACATGCTTGGGCTGGATAATAAGGAAAAGATCAATGTTAAAGGCGTCCAGGTTGCGCCGCGGGATGTGGTGGCGGCCTGCCTGCCCGATCCTGCGCATCTGGGTGACCGAATGTCTGGCAAAACCTGTGCTGGTACCTGGGTGAAAGGTAAAAAAGATGGGAAACCACGTGAAGTTTACATCTACCAGGTGGCAGACAATGAAGAATGTATGCAACGTTGGAATTGCCAGTCAGTGGTGGCCCAAACTGCTTTCAACGCGGTGATAGGAATGGATTTATTGGAACACAATCACTGGCAGGGTGTGGGCGTGCTTGGCCCTGAGGCTTTCGATCCAATCCCATTCATGGATAAAATGGCAGATTATGACTTTCCGTACGGCATCAAGGAAATGAATTAATTTGATGGGGAGGCAGGTGCATAAGCGCACTTGTCTCCCCATACTGAAAAGTGAACGAGGAGGACATCACCATGGCGCAACCAAATGGAGTTCCAGGGGCATCCATTCAAAGAGAAGCCTCGAAGCTTAAACGTGAATTGACACTTTTACCGTTAGCTGGGTTGATTTATTTTACAGTTTCTGGAGGCACTTTTGGAATTGAAGGTCTAATCGGTTATTCTGGACCGGGTCTGGCGATGTTGATGATCATCCTGACACCCATCATCTTCAGTTTGCCAAATGTAATGATGGTGCGTGAATTGACCACCCTTATGCCTGCTGAAGGTGGTTATTACCACTGGGTCAAGCAGGCTTTTGGTTCTTTCACCGGTTTTATGGCCGGCTGGAACAATTGGATCGTCTCCTGGCTGGATGTTGCCATCTACCCGGTTCTGGCCTATTATTACCTCAGCTTTTTCTTTCCCTGGCTGAACGACGGCCCAACAATTTTTGGCATCAATCTCTGGCAGATTGTGATCTCGGGCATTATTATCTGGTCAATCAGTTATATGCAGATCCGTGGCGCTCAAATTTCAGGCTGGTTTACCAACGGCCTGGGGGTTTTGCTCATCATTCCGCTGTTTGTGATGGGTTTTATCGGGATCTATAATTGGGTCGTGGCTGGCATGGCTTTCGATCTGCCATTTCTGCCCGGTGGAGAGCCAATTACGCCTGAAGCACTCGGTGGCGCATTGAGTACCGGTCTTTTTATCGTAATGTGGAACTATATGGGCTGGGAACTGCCTACTGCAGCTGGGGACGAAATCGTAAACCCCAAAAAGACCTACCCCATGGCCTTGACCCTCGTGCTTGTTGGCGTGATGCTGACCTATGCCATCCCGACCTTTGGCGGTTTGTATGGTGGCGGCGGTGAAAAAGATACTTATCTACTTTGGGGCATTGAAGCCACCTCAGATTCCGGAATTGGCGCTGACCTGGCAAATGATTATGGCGTGACCGAGCAGCAAGTCCTGGACATGGGCGCGGACCCAACCGGCAGCACGGGCTGGGAATTTCCCAACATTGGTCGTGCCGTTGGAACAATTTTTGGTGGGCCAGGTTTCGGTATTTTCTTGGGCGGTTGGCTGACCTTTGCGGCAGTCCTGAGCATGGTGGGTTTGTTCACCGGCAACAGCCTGGGGGGCACGCGTATTCCGTTTGCGCTGGCCGAAGATGGCATGTTTCCGCGCTGGATGGTGAAGGTGCATCCAAAATATGGCACCCCCTATATTGCCATCATCGTGACGGGTTTCATATATTGGTTTTTTGCATCCTTTGATTTTTCCACCCTGGTGGTGGCTGATGTGTTCTTGCAGTTGGTTGTTATTCTGGCAGAATTTGGGGCACTGTGGGTCTTCCGTTTTAAAATGCCGGATGCTCCTCGTGATCGTGTTCCTGGTGGCTGGTTTGGTTTGGTGCTGGTCAGCCTTGGCCCGGTGCTCATCATCCTGGTGGCAATTATCAGCCAATTTTTGGAAGAAGGCTGGTCGTCACTCGGTTTTGCGCTCTTATTTATGCTGGCAGGTGCGCTTCTGTACATCCCGATTATGAAATACCTGAAGCCGGGTGTGCCAGATGTCAATCCTTTCAGCTCGGGTGACGAATAAGATTAGGATTGTTCAATAAATTCAGCCCTGTTCTTGCCAATCACAAGAGCGGGGCTGTTTTGTCAATAAGTTCAGTAATTTTACGAATTTTTGTCTGAAGCGGAAATAGACCTTTGCTTTAATTCAGCTCACCCGTATAATAGAAATATTAAAACTATCTCAGGAGGACGAAATGCCCCACGGTTATAACGGAAAAATCCTGCATGTAGATCTAACTCATTCCCAGTTGACTGTTGAGACTCCACCCGAATCATTCTACCGAATGTATATGGGTGGTTCCGCAATGGGTCTTTATTATATTTTGAAAGAAATGCCCAAAGGCGCCGATGCGCTTGGGCCAGATAACGTACTGACCTTGATGACCGGCGTCACTACTGGTGCTGCAATATCTGGGCAGAGCCGTATTAATGCCAATGCACGCTCACCCATTTCGGGCGGCATCGGAGATTCGCAGGGCGGTGGTTTCTTCCCTGCCGAACTTAAATTTGCGGGGTTTGATGGGATTGTGATCAAGGGCAAAGCCCCAAAACCGGTCTATCTGTGGATCAAGGACGGCATCCTGGAATTAAAAGATGCCGCGCACCTGGCTGGCAAGTTGACCGGTGAGGTGGATGATTTACTGAAACAGGAATTGGGCGACGAAAAGATAGAAATTTTGCAGCATGGTCCTTCCGCTGAAAAGGGTGTGCTTTATTCCTCCTTGCTCAGTATGTCGAATCGTAATAACGGACGCACCGGTATGGGCCTGGTGATGGCTTCCAAAAACTTGAAGGCGGTGGTTGTTCGTGGCACGCACAAACCTGCTCTTGCCGATGCCAAAGCATTGACCGCCATCAACCGTGAAGGTCCCAAGCGCTTGCCTGATAATGGCGATATGGCCGGATTGGCCAAGTATGGGACTCCCAGCATCCTTATGCCCCAGAATTCAATGGGTACGCTGCCCACTCATAACTATAATGAAGCTGTCTATCAGTTTGCTGAAAATATCAGCGGTGAAAAACTGTATGATGAATATTTACGCGGTGCCGCAGAAGGAAAACAGGATAAGCAGGGGCGCGATACCTGTTATTCTTGTATTGTGCGCTGTAAGCGTGTGGTGGAGTTGGAAGGCAAGTATAAGGTCGATCAGAAGTATGGCGGCCCGGAGTATGAAACTCTTGGTACTTTTGGCTCCTATTGTGACATAAATGACCTGGCTGCAATTTCGCTTGCAAACCAGATTTGCAATGAGTATGCCATTGATACGATTGCTGGTGGCGCTACCATCGCGTTTGCGATGGAATGTTACGAAAAAGGGATTATCACCAAAGCACAGACCGGTGGTATCGATTTGAAATTTGGCGATGCGGATGCCATGTTGGAAGTGCTGCGGCAGATCGTAACTGCCTCAACCCCGTTTGGAAAACTGCTCGGGCAGGGTTCTGAAAAGGCTGCTGCTGCCTGGGGCAATGGCGCTGATGAGTGCCTGACGACAGTCAAGGGCGCCGAATCGCCCGCGCACATGCCGCAAGCCAAGCGCTCCCTGGCGCTGATCTACGCCGTCAATCCTTTTGGCGCGGATCATCAATCCAGCGAACACGACTGGATGATTGAAGAAGGCATTGCTTCTGACCTGTATATGACTCGACTGGCTGAATTGGGCATGGAAGAACGGTTGCCACCGCTCTCACTCGGTAAAGCCAAGGTGAAATTCTCCTATCTGACTGAAGTTTTTTATTCCATGTTGGATAGTTTGGAACTCTGCCAGTTTGTCTGGGGCCCTGCTTGGACGCTCTATGGACCCCAGGATACAGCCAACCTGGTTAAGGCAGTTACGGGCTGGGATGTATCGGTTGATGAGTTGATGAAGGTCGGTGCGCGCCGTTTGAACTTGATGCGCACATTTAACACTCGTGAGGGGCTGGATCGCAAGGATGATAGGTTGCCCAAGAAATTTTTCAAAGCCTTGCAAGGCGAGGGCCCAACCGCCGGAATTGCCATTACGCATGAAGAGGTTGAAGCCGCGCTGGATGAATATTACAAGCTGGCTGGTTGGACCAATAATGGCGATCCGACCAGGGCTTCCCTCAAGGCGCTTGACCTGGAATGGGCCTTCGAATTGCTCTAATAATAATTCCGCTCGTCCCGCAGGTTCCAGCCTCAAGATAGGCGACAAACCTGCGGGACGATTGACCAACTCATCTACATCCTGCTGGATGGGTTCGAGCCCAGGCAGAAACTGGGCATATTCAAGTCTCGAGCGAGTAAATATGACAACCACACTGTACGAACAGAATTTTCCGCACATGTCACCTGTTTGGTCGCGCATCTTCCCCATCGAAGCCGAACGCGCCGAAGGATCCTACATCTACGCCACTGATGGCAAAAAATACCTGGACTTTACTTGCGGAATTGGAGTGACGAATACAGGTCACTGTCACCCCAAGGTTGTGGCGGCCGTTCGTGAACAGGCTGGTCTCTTTCTGCATGCCCAGGCCAATATCGTTGTACATCAGCCCATGCTGCAGCTAATTGAAGAAGTCCGCAAGATTGTCCCGCCTTCCATTGACGGTTTCTTTTTTAGCAATTCAGGTGCAGAAGCGGTCGAAGGCGCAGTCAAGCTGGCTCGCGCAGCCACGGGCAGGCAGGCCGTGGTTGTATTTACAGGTTCTTTCCACGGTCGAACTGCTGGAACCATGGCACTGACCACATCCAAGACCGGTTACAAGGGTGTCTCGCAGGTATTGCCTTCGGGAGTGTATGTCACCCCATTCCCCTATGCTTTTCGCCTGGGTATGAGTGAGGAAAAGGCCAGCCAGTATGCACTCGGGGCCCTGGAAGAATTGTTTATCACCCAAATTTCTCCGGCCGATACCGCTGCCATCCTGATCGAACCCGTGCTCGGAGAAGGCGGTTATGTGGTTCCACCGGCCTCGTTCATGCAAGGCCTGCGCGAAATTTGCAATAAATATGGCATCTTACTTATTTTCGATGAAGTTCAGAGTGGGTTTGGACGGACAGGCAAATGGTTTGCTCAGGATCATTTTGGAGTGGTACCTGATATTATGACGGTCGCCAAGGGCCTTGCTTCTGGCATGCCGCTTTCTGGCGTATTCAGCCGGCTTGATTTGATGAAAAAATGGCCGGTTGGCTCGCATGGCGGCACATACGGCGGTAATGCCGTCGCAATGGCTGCGGGTGTTGCCACCATTCGCGCTATTCGAGATGAGAAGATGCTTGAAAATGCTGTTGAGCGTGGCACCCAGCTTCAAACCGGGTTGCGTAAATTCCAGGAGGAGTTTTCGGCGATCGGGGATGTGCGTGGTCTTGGGCTGATGATCGGGACCGAGTTCCTGGATGCCAGGGGCAAACCTGATAAGACCACCGTCAAGGCGGTTATTCACTCGGCTGAGCAGCAGGGTCTGTTATTGTTATCCTGCGGTACTTACGACAACACCATTCGCTGGATCCCACCGCTAAATGTCAGCGCAGAACAGGTGCATACTGGTCTGCAAATATTTGGACAAGCCTTAAGTGATGTCTTAAAGTAAGGTTTGGTATCGCACCTTCTTAGTTTAATCATTCAATGATCGATTGGTAAATCATGCCACCATTAGACCGTTCCCGCTTGGAACAACTTATTCGTGCAGAGGAAGTCCTCTTTCATGAGCAGCACCCTAAATCCTATGCGCTATACCAGCGTGCCCGGAAATCCCTGCATGGCGGTGTGCCCATGCTCTGGATGATCCGTTGGGCGGGCTCTTTCCCGGTATTTGTCAAAGAGGCCAAAGGCGCGCATTTCACAGATGTCGATGGGCGAGATTATATCGATTTCTGCCTGGGTGATACCGGTGCCATGACCGGGCATGCGCCGGCCGCCACTGTCGCGGCTGTCATGCGCCAGATCGAAAAGGGCACAACTTTGATGCTGCCGTTTGAAGATGTCATTGCGGTTGGCGAAGAACTTCAACGTCGATTTGGCTTGCCGTTCTGGCAGTTTGCCCTGACGGCCACGGACGCCAACCGTTTTGTTTTGCGCATGGCACGCATGATCACCGGTCGCCCCAAGGTGCTGGTTTTTAATTATTGCTATCACGGCTCTGTTGATGAAACCTTCATTATCCTGGATGAAGAAGGCACTCCCATGTCGCGCCCCAATAATATGGGCCCGCAGGTAGACCCGATCTATACCACCAAGGTGATTGAGTTTAACGATATCGCTGCGCTGGAAACTGCCCTGTCTGCGGGTGATGTGGCCGCCATATTGGCGGAACCGGTCATGACCAATATTGGCATTATCCATCCTGCCCCTGGCTATCATGATGAACTGCGTAAGCTGACCCGCAAATATGGTACCCTGCTGATCATTGATGAGACCCACACCATTTGCGCAGGTCCGGGTGGTTACACGGCTGCGTTTGGTCTTCAGCCCGATTTTCTGACCCTGGGAAAGCCCATCGCGGGTGGCATTCCGGCTTCAATTTATGGATTCACCCAGGAAGTAGCCGATCGGTTCGATGCCTTGCTGGTGAAAGACGATTCAGACGTGGGCGGGATTGGCGGCACTCTGGCCGGAAATGCGCTTTCGATCGCCGCCATGAAGGCCACCTTTGAAGAGGTGCTGACCCCCGCATTCTATGAGCAAGCATTTGCGCTCCAAGAAAAATTTACAGCTGGTGTGGAGTCTGTTATCCAGGAATTTGGGCTGCCCTGGATCGTCAAACGTCTGGGCAATCGCTCTGAATACTGGTTCCGTCCTACTCCACCCAAAAATGGTGGTGAAGCTGCTGCAGCCATTGATCACGAGCTTGATCGGTTTATGCATCTTTATATGCTCAACCGGGGTATTCTAATGACCCCATTCCACAACATGGCCTTGATTTCTCCCGAAACATCCCAGGCCGATGTGGATTATCACACCCGGGTATTCCGTGAGGCCGTAATAGCCTTATTCGGTTAAAGGTAAACTATCCGGACCAGGGATTTTCTCTCTTCTGGATTCCCGCATGGAGAACAAATGCAAATCTGGCGTATTGATGTCAAAGAACACAAGCTAAGCACCGAGCCGGTGCCAGCCAGTTGGGAGCAACTTGGTGGGCGTGGACTGTTGGCGCGCATCATGCTGGACGAGGTTGAGCCGACCTGTGAGCCGCTTGGCCCCAGGAATAAGCTGATTTTTGCCCCCGGATTGCTGGTGGGCCATATGGTCTCTTCTGCTGACCGTATTTCAATCGGGGGAAAATCTCCGCTTACCGGTGGAATCAAAGAAGCCAATGCCGGTGGACGCACAGGTTTGCACTTGGCCACCATGGGCATCAAGGCCCTGATCATTGAAGGTCAGCCGCTTGAGCCCGGTTTGTGGACACTGCACCTGAGTCTGGCTGGCGCAAGCTGGGAACGCGCTGCTGAGTTGACCGGACTGGGTGTTTATGAAAGTGCCCAAAAACTGGTCCAAAAATTTGGGGATAAAGTTGCCATATCCCTGATCGGCCCCGGTGGTGAGATGAAGCTTTCTTCTGCCGGTATTCAGAATATTGATAAGGATAAAATTCCCTCGCGCATCGCAGCTCGTGGAGGGCTGGGTGCAGTCATGGCAACCCGCGGATTGAAAGCCATCGTTTTTGATTCTACGGGTGGTCAAAAACCACCCATTCTTGATCCAGAAGCTTTTAAGCGAGCTCAGAAAGACTACACATCTCAGTTGATGTTACATCCGCAGACCGCCCTCTATCGCGATTATGGCACCCAGGCAATGCCGCGCATGACCGATGGCTTTGGCGCACTGCCAACCCGAAATTTTTCGTCCGGGCATTTTGAACAGGTTGAGACCATCAGCGGCGAATATATGCGCGATCTGCTCTTGAGCCGGGCTGGCGAATCAAATCCTACGCATGCCTGCATGGCTGGCTGCACGATCCGCTGTTCTAATATTTTTGGCGGTGAAGATGGCAAGACGATTGTTTCTCCGCTTGAATATGAAACGGTCGGTTTGATGGGCTCGAACCTGGGTATTGGTTCGCTGGATGATATTGGCCGCCTAAACTGGCAGGCCAATGATCTTGGCCTGGATTCAATTGAGCTCGGGGCCGCCCTTGGCGTGGCTTGCGATGCCGGTTTGATGCAGTGGGGGGATGCCAGCCGCGCGCTTGAACTGATCGATGAGATCCGTCGCAATACGCCTTTGGGCCGGATCCTGGGGATGGGTGCAGTCACGACCGGCAAGGTGCTGGGTGTGGAGCGAGTGCCTGCCACCAAGGGCCAGGCTATGAGTGCTTACGAGCCGCGCGCCATTAAGGGTACTGGTGTGACCTTTGCTACCACGCCGCAAGGCGCAGACCATACCTGTGGGCTTACAATTCGGGCCAAAGTTAACCATACCGATCCAAAGGGCCAGGCCGCTATTTCACTGGGGGCCCAGCTTAACATGGCCGGCTACGATACACTTGGCGCCTGCATTTTTGCCGGGTTTGGTTTCGCAGCAGCACCCACGGCCATTCCAGAATTAGTCAAAGCCCGGTATGGCTGGGATGTGCCGGCAAACTTCCTTCAAGAATTGGGCAAGCAGACCATCAAGATGGAGCGCGAGTGGAACCGGCGCGCCGGGTTTACCAAAAAAGATGATCGCTTGCCAGAATGGATGACCCGCGAGCCATTACCTCCGCTGAACGCGGTCTTTGATGTTGCCGATGAAGACCTGGATACTATTTTCGACAATCTATAATCTCCGTTTCAGCTTTTGTGTATTCCAATCGCACCACTGTCAGGTTTTTATATTTTCCTGAAAAGGCTGAACCATTTTTTAACCTGGCTCTCCTGCTTTTTCTGATCGTTATTTAGAAGTTGGCTGGTTAAAGTTTTTTCTTTCGCAGAGCGATAGATCATCTCAGTATTTTTGTAGCCAGGCGTGGATACACGGGTCCTGCCAGTATGCTACTTTTCTGCCCATATTTATTACAAAAATTTGCATTTTTGAGAAGAGCGATATTCGGGATATATGGCGTTCTCAAGAAAGCTTGACAGCTAGACAAAAAGACCCTTCTCGGTAAAATTGGTGTCGCCAGACAACCAACAACCGAGGAGGATCGATATGGAGTATAGCACGCTCAAGCCGTGGCAGGAAATAAGTGAAACTG
>JAPLGT010000181.1:0-5515 GCA_026390035.1 Chloroflexota bacterium | reverse complement strand
TGGCGTAGGCGATCGGCGCAGGCGCAAAATCGATGCCTTTGCAGGTGTGACCCAGTTTCGCAAGTCGCGCGGTGTATAAGCCTGGACCGCAGCCCAGGTCAAGAACCCGGCTGATTTTTCCATCCAGCAGATGCCGGTGGATCCAGTCGACGTGTTTTTTTATTTTGGCATTTGGGCGGCTGGCAGCGTCATTATCCTGGGCCAGGTGTTCTTTAAGGATACGCTCGCTGAAGGCGGCGTCATCCCAGGGGATTCTTTCGCCTTCGGCCCATGGTTCCAGATCCATGTTGCGCTGATGAATATCCTGCAGGTTCATTTATTTTCTTGTCCAGGCATGCTGCGGCTTGAATGGCTGATGATCAAACTAGGCCAGAGCTTTCTGCATACGTTCGAGGCCTTCTTTGAGTAATTCACGCGGGCAGCCGAAATTCAGGCGGATGAAGTTTGTTCCTCCGCTGCCAAAGGCTGCGCCATCATTGAAGGCCACTTTGGCTTCTTTTAAGAAAAACTCAAAGGGAGTGCCACTTATTTTTCCGGTGCTGACCAGGTCATTACAATCCAACCATGCCAGGTAAGTGGCTTCTGGGATGCTGACCTGTATGCCGGGGAGGTTCTTTTCGACAAAATCGACCAGGTAATCACGGTTTTGGGTGAGGTAAGTGCACATTTCAGTGAGCCAGTCGTCACATTCACCGGAGAAAGCGGCCTGGGCTGCCACCTGGGCCAGGCTGGCAACATGCAGGGTCATGCGTTCCACCGAAGTTTTGTAGCGCTCGCGCAGCTTGGGGTTCGGGATGATGGCAAAGCCACAGAATAGACCGGCGATGTTGAAGGTCTTCGATGGCGAGACCAGTGTGATGCTTTGATTGGCAATCGCGGGTGAAAGTGTTCCAATTGGGGTGTGCCTGGCATTATTCAGCATCAGTTCGCTGTGAATTTCGTCCGATACTATGATGGTATCGTTTTTGAGGCAAATCTCGGCCATTTTGTTGAGGTCTTCGCGAGTATATACCTGACCTGTGGGATTATGCGGATTGCAAAGCAGGAACATTTTGGTTTTGCTGCCGCCTGAGTTGAAGGCTTTCTCAAATCCGGCCCAGTCAATTTCATAGCGAACGTGCCGGCCTTCAGTTACTTTGCGCAGCTGGGCTTCCTGGCGGATGACGCCAAGATTTTTCTGGATATCGTTGAAAGGCATATAAACCGGGGTCTGGATAAGATAGCCATCGCCGGGTTGGCACATGGCCGAAGCTGCAGCATAAAACCCGCTAACCAGCCCGGTTACGGGTACCACGCTCTTTTCATCTATTTCCCAGTTATATAAAGCCAGCATGCGGGCAACCACGGCCTGTCGCAGTGCCTGTCCGGGCATTTCATAGCCAAAAATACCGTGATCCACCGAGGTGTGCAGTGCCTTTTTGATCGGTTCTGGTACAGCGAAATCCATGTCTGCCACCCACATAGGCAGAACGTCTTGATGATAGGTGGTCCATTTGATGGAATTGGTTGGGCGGCGGTCAATAATGCGGTCGAAATCGAAAGTCATAGAGGCTCCAGGATCAGGGTGGTTGTTGCTATTTCATGAAATATACAGCCGGGTAATTGTAAAACGCCGGATTCAGCGCAGGGAAGAATTGAAAAATTGCAGAAGATGTTGTTGATATTCCAGTGGGCGGGCAGCTGGTCCGGCGCAGTGGGTTGAATCGGGGATATTCCAATGATCTTTCGGCCCACTGGCGGCCTCAAAATAGGTATTGATCCGGAAAAATTCGGTATCCTGCCCGGTGGAAATAAACAGGATCGGATGGTTGCCGAAATCCTGGATGGCCTGGGTTGTGCTGGTGGGCGGCAGTGAGCCCGCTCGCAGCATCACAATGGGATAGTATAACGCCAATACCGGTAGACTAAGAGGGTCGCGCAGGCTGAATTGCGGCAGGTTTTCGTACCATTGTAGTGGGCTGGGTGCATCGAGAGCGACAGCATGAATGGAGGGCAAAGCGACTGAGCCTGCCAGCGCAATTGCTGCGCCCATTGAACAACCGTATGCGCCGATTTTTACGTCAGGCTGGCGTTCCACCAGCCAGTTGGCAGCTGCACTAACGTCTTGGATGTCGCGCCAGCCCAGGGAGCGGGTATTGCCTTCGCTTTCGCCGCTGGCACGCTGATCGTACATGAGCAGACCATAGCCTTGGGCGTGGAGCATTTCTGCTACGGGGAGGGTCTGACGGCGATCGGCGTAATAGCTGTGAATCAGGATGATAACTGCGTTATTGCTGGGTGAAATATACCAACCCGAGAGTCTCAGCCCATCGGCGGTGTTGAAACTGACGGGTTCATAGCTGGCTCCAAAACGAGCGGGTGTTTCGCAGCAAATCTTGAATTTGAGTGGAATGCTGACCGCGATGGCCATCAAAGCCGCTGAAAGGAAAATCAAGCTGAGAACCGTCACGAGGGTCGTAGCGGCGATTATTTTAAGATAAAACGAGAACGTTCTTAATGGTGTAGCTGGCATTTGTTGCTTTTCTGGCACGGTTTGAGCAAATATTTTACTTGTCAGGCAGGTAAGTTTTTTGTATTTACTGAATTTTACCCTCTAAAACCAAACGGAGCGATCTGCTGAGTGCAGATCGCTCCGTTTGATCTTTTTTATTTTATCGACTATTAAGCTTGAGCCATAACCTCGGGATCCGTTTGATTTTATCAAAAGCGCCCAGGCTGGCCCGCTTGGAAAAGACGTCATAGCCGTTGGTTTCGATGACATCCAGGATGCCCTGGTAAAAATCCGAGGCTGCACCGATGGAAATCTGTCCGTCTCGCTCGAGGAATTTTATGCCTTCGGAAGCTTCCGCATACAGTTGACGGGTTCGTGAGATTTGGAATTTCATAAAAGCGCGCCATCTGTCATTGACCCTGGCACTGACCAGATCGGCCTTGCTGATCCCAAAAGCGTCCAATTCTTCTTGCGGCAGGTAGATGCGCCCATTCCGGCAGTCTTCGCCCACATCTCGTAAAATATTGGTCATTTGTAGTGCCACGCCCAGTTTGATGGCGTAGGGCGCGGCTTCGCCGGTCTTGAACCCGACGATATACATGCTCATCAAACCGACTGTCGAGGCGACACCGTAACAGTAAGTGGTCAAGTCATCGAAGGTCTGATAGCTGACTTGACCCAGATCCCTCGAGACGCCGTCAATCAACTGAATGGCATATTGAGTTGGGATGTGATAACGGTTGCGGGTGTCGGTCCAGGCCTGACCAACCAGGTCATCCGGGCGCGGGTGAATAACACCTTTTACCATGCCTCGCCAGTAATCAAGCTCCACATCCCGGCCAATAAGAGTACCTTCGTCGACGATGTCGTCGACTGTGCGGCAAAACGCGTAGAGGGCTCGAACAGCAGAGCGTTTTTCCTCGGGCAGCAGCCCGCTTGCCATGGAAAAGGATTTGCTATGGTGAGCGGCAATCCTGGCACACAGCTCGTACGCTTTTTCAATGGCAGCATCTCCGGCCCAGTATGAATAAACCGGGCGGGTGGATGGATGTGCTATCTGTCCGGCCATGTCAATCAGTCGGTGTTCCCAATGGGTTTCCAGCATACCTGCCTCCGTTTGAATAATGACTATATTTTAACTATTATTTACCTTTTGTCAAGATATTGTACAGTATTTATCCAGATAAACCTTGACAAAAAATTGACAAATGTTATACTTTGGCATGCGTGAACAAGAATAATGTGTATAATGGCATTTTGATGGCAAGCGCACTGCAACTACTCTGCGCACAGCTTTGTAAAAAACTTTCAAATCGGATCAATTGATCTGGACGGAGAAATTTTCAAATGGTAAAAAAACCTGTTGCTGTTGTAATTGGTGCTGGGATCGGTGGAATCGCTACTGCTGCGCGCCTGGCAAAGAGTGGCTTTTCTGTGACGGTATTGGAGAAAAACAGCATGCCCGGTGGGCGCTGTGGTCAGATCGTTCGGGATGGTCACCGCTTTGATATTGGGCCGACTTTGCTGCTGATGCCCGAAGTGTGGGAAGAGACATTCAGGGCTTTGGGTGAAGAAATGAGCGATCACCTGCAGATCAAACGTATCGATCCCACGTACAAGGTGCATTTTGATGATGGTTTACAGCTTCAGCTCACATCCAATCTGGGTGAGATGCAGGTACAGCTTGAAAAAGTAGAAAAGACGGCTTTCCTGGGTTTCCTGAACTATATTGCCGAAGGTAGCAAACACTACAAGGTCTCGCTTGAAAAATTTGTGGGTCGAAACTTTTATAATATTTTCGAATATTTCAGCCTGGCGAATTTGCCCCTACTTTTTCAACTTAAGGCTTTGATGAAACATTATGCCAATACGGGGAAGTATTTTAAGGATGAACGTCTGAAAGCGGCTTTTACCTTCCAGAATATGTATCTTGGTCTTAGCCCGTATGATGCGCCGGCCACATATTCCCTGCTTCAATATACCGAGCTGGCTGAAGGTGTCTGGTTTCCGCAGGGTGGTATGTATAAAAGTATTCAAGCTTTGACCGCAATCGCCGAAAAATTAGGTGTCAAGTTTATGTACAATACCCCTGTCAAGGCTATCCATGTTTCAGGGAACAAAGTGACGAGTGTCCTGGCTGAAGATGGCCTGGTTTATAATGCTGACCTGTTCGTTGGTAATGCTGATTTGCCCTATATTTACAAGGAACTGCTGCCCAAGAATACTGAAGCTGCGCGGTTGGAAAAGAAGCTTTATACTTGCTCAACGATCATGTTTTACTGGGCAGTGGATAAGCAATTTCCCCAGATCGGGTTGCATAACGTCTTCCTGGCTGGCGACTATAAGGCTTCGTTTGACCAGATATTCAATGATCACAAACTTCCGGCCAAACCATCGTTTTACGTTCATGCCCCTGCTCGCGTAGATGCTGGGGCTGCTCCGGAAGGCCAGGACACGCTGTATGTACTTGTTCCGGTCGGGCACATTGACGAAGACAGTCAAAAACCGCAGCAGGATTGGGACGAGATGGTGAACCGTGCCCGTGAAAACGTTTTTTCACGCCTGGAAAAAGATATGGGTGTTTCGGATTTGCGAGAACACATCAAGTACGAAATCATCAATACCCCCGAAACCTGGAAAGAGCAGTTCAACCTGGCGAAGGGTGCAGCTTTTGGGCTTAGTCACAATTTTATGCAGGTTGGTTATTTACGTCCTCAGAACCGTCATGCGCAGTTTAAGAACCTGTATTTTGCAGGCGCATCCACCCATCCGGGCACGGGCTTGCCGATTGTATTGCTCTCAGCTCGGCTGACTACCGAACGGATCCTGAAAGAGCAAGCCAGCTGGTATGCTGGGGCGGATTTGTCCAACCTTCAACTTCAAGCAGTAAATTCGTAATTTCGGACCTTATTGAATTTCCATCCCATCCTTTATCAGGCCAGCTGGCCCAAGTAAAAAACCAACCATGACACTTAGCCTGAATTCTGTTTACAATCTTAAAGTGGTTTTGCTCGAAACCGGTAT
>JAPLGT010000220.1:0-1663 GCA_026390035.1 Chloroflexota bacterium | reverse complement strand
TGGGTCCACAGAGCAGGACGTTTTCGTGCCTCTGGATGAATGTACAGGTGGCCAGGTCAGTAAAATAAGAACGATTTACACCAGGGGCAGACAAGAAGTCGAATTGGGATAAGCTCTTATTGGGATTACATCCCGAGACCATCCGTCATAACTTAAGGTCAGATTTGATGTGAAATGGGGTATGCTTGGAGAATGACAACAACCAAGAAACCCCGAAATCCGGATCACGTGAGACGGGTCAATGTTCCTGGCCCACGAGATGAAGCAATTCAAGCCCAATTCCAAGAACTACTCAGTCCGGCGATTTATGCGCAATCAGCTTACTACCGCAGCCTGAAATTACGCGACCGTGTTTTGAATTTACCATTAATGATTGCGGCTATTCTGGCGATGCTCTGGCAACAAATACCATCGGTATGCGAACTTACAAAAACGCTTAACCGAGAAGGCGTTCTTTGGATAAAACCAGCCAAAGTCTCACAACCTGCATTGAGCAAACGGTTATTAACGTTTCCAGCCGAGCTATTCCAGCAAGTTCTGTTTACTCTCTTACCAAAACTGCGAGAACGCTGGCGAGCCAGAAATCGCCCATTACCAGAAGCAGTGGAGTACGCTTTGACCAGCTTCGAACATATCTATGTTACAGATGGTTCGACCCTGGAAGCTCTGTTTCGCAAGTTGGATGCACTTCAGGATAGTCCAGTAGGCGTTTTGGCTGGTAAGATTTGCACCGTGATTGACTTGGCAACTCGGCTGCCGGAACAAATTTGGTACACAGCGAATGCTTTGGCACATGATACAAACTTTGAAGCCAAGATTCTCAGCATGGTTCAGGCTGGCACACTCTGGATTTTTGATCGTGGGTTCTATGATTTTACCTTTTTTGATGATTTGATTGAGCGCGGTGGAGATTTTATCACCCGGACCAAGAGCAATGCGGTATTTACGGTCAGTAAGGTCATTTGCCAAACCGCCGAAATCCGAGATAGATGGATCGCGCTTGGCGGCGAAAATGGTTCTTGCAAGCATACCTTGCGTTTGATCGAAGTCCGTTTTGGCTCTACCTGGTATAGCTACCTCACCTGTGTTCTTGATCCGGCTATCCTACCAGCCAATATTGTCGCAGACTTATATCGCCGTCGCTGGCGTATTGAAGAAGCCTTTCAAACCGTTAAGCGCCTGCTCAATCTTTCGTATCTTTGGACGGGCTCTCTCAATGGAATACTCTTGCAAATTTGGGCTACCTGGCTCTTTTTTGCGCTCTTGGTGGATTTGGGCGATGAGGTCGCCAATGAATTGATGCTTCCATTTGATCGTATTTCGCTGGAAATGGTTTTTCGTGGGCTGTATTACTTTACTCAGGCTAGCCATAGGGGCGAAGCAACAGACCCTGTTAAATATCTGGCCGCTCCTGAAAATCAAGATTTGGGTGCAGTAAAACGTGTCCGCAAAAAATCGCTGCCACCTTCAGATTCAAATCAGCTTGCCCTTTCGGGTTTACCTGCTTAAGTTATGACGGATGCCCGAGACCAGTAATTGGGATGCGATCCGGTTTTGGTCCCGCCTTTCCAATTCATCGTCCAACATTACCGCCAGGAACTCGAGAGGAGAGAGCTTCTCCTGGATGGCCTGTTCGGACCGCAGTGCCAGTGTGTAAAGCATC
>JAPLGT010000205.1:0-6891 GCA_026390035.1 Chloroflexota bacterium | reverse complement strand
TGACGCAATGCGCAAAGCCGCCGGTCTGCCAATGTCCGGAGAAAAATAAATCATGGCACTCAATCGCACTGGCTGAAAAGTTCCAGCCCATTCTTGACGAAATTTGTCTTAATACCCTCGCGGGCATTTATGGTTTTGGACCCCAGCGAGTCAAGTAATTAAAATGCTCGTGAGCAAACGTCTTAATACCCTCGCGGGCATTTATGGTTTTGGACTATTATGCTATTTGGGAAAGTGCCCCATGTAGATGTGAAGTCTTAATACCCTCGCGGGCATTTATGGTTTTGGACTGTCCTTTTCTAGGGAATAAAAAAAACTCCCCGGTGTGGGGAGTTCTGGGTTTTGGTAGATGTATTATTATTTATTTTCAAGTTTTTGTTGCAACTTCTTGATGTATTTCTTATCTTTTTCCGTCAACACATCGCCATTCATGTATTCAATAAATTCGCGAATCACATCTTTTGGAGCGTCGTCGGTTAGGTGCCAGTTGTCAGGTTCTTTTATAAAATATGGACTATTGTAAAATGTAGGCATGCGCTGTGACATTATTTTAGGTCCTTCATCAATTCATCTAATATCTCGCCAAACTCTATTGCAATTGGTCGAGGATTGGCACTATCAATGTATTCAGCAAATGCTTCTGCGAAGAATTCGCGATCATTCTTTCCTGCGTACTCCGATAAATTGCTGACGATACTATTTTTTTCATTTTCAATTTCTTTAGAACCGATTTCCGGATTTCAGTAGAAGCATGTTCTAGTCTTAATACCCTCGCGGGCATTTATGGTTTTGGACCGTGGATTTTTTTGGGGTTTTTCGCCCCACTTCGTATCCATAATACCACCAATTCGGATACGAGACCATCTTTTTCGAACCATTCGCTTTCAAATCCGTCGTTTTTCACGCCAATTCTCCCACTTTGAAAAAGCCCGCGCACCCCCCCCCGCAAAAAAGCCCAAAATAGACCATTTCGGCAGGGGGGTACGCAAACCATCAGTCGCTCACCAAAGCGGGTGCCGGACTGACTTTCCCAAGCCAGGCCGCGATCATTTTTTGATCAACTGTGGATTACGCTCCATGATCGCCTGGATTTCATCATCCAGGGTTACTTGTTGTTTTCCAGCTTGCTGATATTTGACCTTGACCCGCACACCTGGTTTGAGCAAATAAGTCTTGGAAAAACCGGCCTTCATCTTTGCTTCAAAAGCGGATTCGTTTTCCGGCTGAACACGCACCAAAACCTCTATCACCGGCTCTGCACCAGCATAATCCTTATATTTTGGCTTTTTCATTTCCTCATTCGCAATTGCACGACCATCTTCGATCAATTCGGCCAATGCCGTTATGCTTGCTTTCTTTCCAAATAAAAAATTCATTCTAAGTCTCCTTGCTCCAATAAAAGGAATACCACAACCATGCAGACAAAGCTCATCGCCAGGTTCCGCAAAACCCTGGCTGCCAGCCTCAAGGTTATCGTCAGATGCCAGCGCCCGCCAGCTTTTTAGACCACAAAAACTCAGGGCTGAGATGATTCCCTGCGCTTGCAACCCTCTCCCGCAAAAACGGCTCTCATCAGATTAGTGGGAGACAATCAATCAGCGCTATTCCAGGGCGTCAACGTTAACCCTGCATGCTGCACCACGCGAGTTTTTGGCAGCGCTTTTACGCGCTATTTTCCAAAAAAACTGGGTGTCATTCGTCCATTCGGCACTTATTCGTGATAAAAAACACCCACAATCGTCCCTGCAAACCCTGTGCGTGTTAAGCACAAGCCATAGGCAGGGCAAAGTAATATTTTTCCCCCGCTAATCTGGGGAGAACCGCAAAAAGCGCACCTGACCAGCCTGCTTTTGCCCCAAACAAACACCCGGCTCACTCCAGAAAAGGCAGCGGCGAGTAATCGAGGTAGACCGGCCGGGCGTTGGGCGGGACGCGCTCAAAGGCCTCGGCCAGCGGACGCGCCTGGGCATGGCATAGGAATACAGCCAGGGCCAGACCATGCGAAACAACTAAGACCGGGCCCTGCGGGTTTTCCGCGCAAATCTCCGCCAGCGCCAGGCTGACGCGCTGCGCCAGCTGCCAGACCGATTCGCCGCCCGGTGGCCGCGATTCGACCGGCCTGGCCTGACGGTCAGCCCAGGCTTGCGGGTAAAGTTTGGGGATTTCTGTCACCAGTTTACCTTCCCATTCGCCCATATTCAGCTCACGCAGGCGAGCATCGGTTTTCACCCCGATTTGATGAAAGGCGTCGACCGCCTGTGCGGTGGCGAGGGCACGCTGCAGATCGCTGGAGTAGATACTGTCGAAATGCGCAGATTGCAATTCATCCGCCACCCGGCGAGCCTGTTCCAACCCGCTGGCATTCAGGCACAGATCAGCATGCCCCTGCCAACGGCCTTCCAGGTTCCAATCGGTTTGTCCATGTCTCAGCAAGCATAATTGGGTCATCAGTGTTTTCTAATCCTTCCAACAATTTGGGCTCTCATCAGATTCGTGGGAGACAATCAATCAGCGCTATTCCGGACGTCAAGGTTAACCCGCCCTGCTGCACCACGCGAGTTTTTGGCAGCGTTTTTGCGCGCTATTTTCCAAAAAAACTGCGTGTCATTCGTCCATTCGGCACTTATTCGTGCTAAAAAACACCCACAATCGTCCCTGCAAACCCTGTGCGTGTGGGCTTGCCCCGCGAATTAATATTTTTCCCCCACTAATCTGGGGAGCACCACAATTTGTTACGCCAACTGCTTTGAGCGGCGCGTATGGCTTCTTCTGCGCGTCGAAATTATTATATCAATACACGACCAAATATTGTGGCTGCTGTACCAAAAACCAGGCTGCGAAGGTTTAAAGGCAGTGGAGTATAACTTGCTTATTCAAATTCTTTTGGGACGCGGACGAGCGCCGACAAGCGCGGAAAAAGCAAAAATCTTTTGGTTTTTCCGCGTACATCCGCGAAAATCCGCGCCCAATTGGGGTTCTACCCTGCCGGCTGCTGTGCGCGAGTGTTCAACAGCGCTATTGAGCGCTATTTCCCCAAGAAACTTGCCTGGCATTCGTTCATTCGGCACTTATTCGTGATAAAAAAACACCCACAATCGTCCCTGCAAACCCTGTGCGTGTTAAGCACAAGCCATAGGCAGGGCAAATTAATATTTTTCTCCCACGAATCTGGGGAGCACCATTTTTTGTAACACACTTGACAAAATCATATTTTCGCAGTGGCGCGTAACTTGCTTATTCAAATTCTTTTGGGACGCGGACGAGCGCCGACAAGCGCGGAAAAAGCAAAAATCTTTTGGTTTTTCAAAAAGCAAAAATCTTTTGGTTTTTCCGCGTACATCCGCGAAAATCCGCGTCCAATTGGGGTTCTCTGCGGGCTTAGCGCTAAAAGCTTGGAAACCACGTTGGTGATAAAAATATAAAAAAGCAACTTATGCGGTATTGCGTTTAAAGCATTGCTGATCTAATCCGAAAAGTTGTCAGATCCTACTGCGTTTTTATGATCAGACCCGGAACCTGATCGAGACCGGTCTGGAGAAACGGGTCATTTCGATGAGACTGGCACAATTGAGCAAAGTCAACCGCGCTGCAGGTCTGGCTGGTGGGGCGCGAAAATACGCCAGCAGCCTGGGTGCGCTGCGTGGTCACTGGATCAATATTCTGGTAACCGATCACTTTACCGCGGAACGGTTGGCCAAAGAGGCCGCCTGGCAGGATTAATTTAAAATCTGGTATCTTCCTTTGATGGTAGTATTTTTGCTCGACTGTTTTTTGAAGCGATTTAAATTCCAGCAAGGTTGACTGTACACGGTAAGACTTGTTATAATTGGATCAAGTTTACCTATTTAGTGGTATCTCAATTCTCTATTCAAAAGGATGTGTTTAATGTTGAATTTAAATTCAGTCATGCTATGTACCAAACAAACCAAAACTTTGTCCGCATTCTATGAAAACGTTCTAGGAAAACCAGCCGAGATGGTCGATTCAGAGAATGGTTTTTATGGATGGCAGCTGGGAAGTTTCTATTTTTCTATCCTGGATCATTCTGAAATGGGCGGCAATACTAAGGATCCGGGACGCATGCTGCTTAATTTTGAAACCCTGCAGCTGAAAGATGAGTTTGAAAGAATCAAGGCGGCCGGTGCCGGGGTCATTAAAGAACCTTATCAAATGGGGGATGGTTGGATTGCGACCCTGGCAGACCCGGATGGTAATTATTTTCAGTTGATTACGCCGATGGGTATGTAGTTGGTCGTGGATGGATTGAAAAACAATCCTGGCGCAAGCCGCAAGCTTTGAAGGCTGTTTTCAGCCTGATTGTGCAGCAAAGACAGGTGGAGATTCAGTGGATTAATTGTCCAGCGCATCTCCACCTGATTTTTTTTAACACACTTGACAAAATCATTTTTTCGCAGTGGAGCATAACTTGCTTATTCAAATTCTTTTGGGACGCGGACGAGCGCCGACAAGCGCGGAAAAAGCAAAAATCTTTTGGTTTTCCGCGTACATCCGCGAAAATCCGCGTCCAATTGGGGTTCCCAACGGGCTTAGCGCTAAAAGCTTGGAAACCACGTTGGTGATAAAGATATAAAAAAGCAACCCCGCAGCCGGCCCGCAGCTGACCATTTAGATCGCCAATATTTTCGCGCTGATCTGTTCCAACCACTCGCGGTAAGCCGCCACATCCAGCATGGGCGGGCGTTCATGCTCGATGATCTCGGCCACCTCCAATGAGTAGCCGCTGGCTGTATGCCGGATCAGCTTCATAGACTTGTTGACGTCCTCAACCATCTGCTGCCCGTATCGCTTCTCTAGTTTGCGTAAAAAAGCCTGGATGATCACGAATGACATCTTGCTGAGCGCTTCCAGGCTCTGGTTGTGGTGAATGCGTTCGAGCAGATCCACCTGGGCAATGGCTGCGAGCCCATGCGCTTCAAAAACATCGATCAACAGCCCGGTCTCGACCCCATAGGTGGAAAAGAAGGGCGTCTGTTCAAGAAAACTGCGCCGCGAGGCATATTCCCCCGCTAACGGCTGGACCACACCTGAAAGCTCAGGGTAAAACAAATTCAACAACGGGCGCGCGGTCAGTTCGGTCACACGGCCTCCAGCTCCGGCTTCCAGGGTCGAGCCGGTTTTGAGTGGGCGCCGGTAAAAGCCCTTGACGAATTGAATTCGAGGCGAAAGCAGCAGCGGCCCCAGGATGCCGTAGACAAAACGCGGATGGATATTAACAATATCAGTATCAATCCAGGCGATGATATCGCCGCGGGTCACCAGCAGGCTTTTCCAGAGGGCTTCACCCTTCCCAGGGCGTGGCCCCAGATCTGGCAGGATTTCCTGATGAATATAGACCGGGATGCCCAGATCCCGGGCAATCTCACGCGTACGATCGCTGGAATTTGAGTCTACCAGCACGATCTCATCCAAAAGCGGCACTTCATCCATCAGGCTGCGCTTGATGGTCTGGATCACTCTGGCGACCGTCTCTTCTTCATTTAAAGCTGGTAATGCCAGGCTGATGGTTTGCCCGCTTTTTTCCTTGAGCGCCATCAACTGCTTCAGATCAGAAAATTCGTCGGCGTGGAAGGTATTCTCGGCAAACCACTTGTCCACCAGGATGGAGATAGCCTGGGCGCCGCTGGTTTCGTCGGGCACAGTCTGAGGCATGGGGCGGCGACTCTTGACAGCCAGGACAGGCAGATTGGTATTCTTCATGACCTGGTCGGCCACCAGGCCCAGCGAGACGGGGCTGGTCAGCGGCTGGGCTGTGGCGCCCATGATGATCAGGTTAAATCCGGAGGCCTTTTCTAAGATCGCCTGGGCCGGTTGGCCCGTGACCATGGAATGCTTTTCGACTTCAGGCAGCTGCGAGAGCACCCGCTGTAGACCACGGAAAGGCGCATCGGTGCGGGCGTGTTTCTCTTCCAACGGACTGAGGTGCAGACTGGTGATCTGGCTGTCGCGGATACTCAGGCCCATGCGCAGGGCCAGTTCAGCATGTGGACCACCACGCAAGGGAATCAGAATGCGCGCGGGTCCCTGCGGAAATGGTCCACGCAGCAGAGCCACATTGCAAGGTGGCCGCAAGAGGGCATCCGAGACACTGATGCCCAGGGCCTCGAAATGCTCATCCAGATCCAGGAGCAAAAGATCGGGTTCGTCGGCATGGATCAGGGTCAGCAGATCATTCCAGATCTGGTGCGAGACCAGCACCCGGCTGCGCGCGCGAATGCGGATATCGTCCGAAAGACTGCGCAGTTGTTGGCGCATCTGGCGGGCAGCGGCAGCCCCCAGGCTAAGCGACTCTCCTGCGGCAACCGGCACCAGCCCCACCAAGGTCACCTGGGCATCCAGGGCGCGAGCGGCATCCAGGGCAGGGTTTTTCTTGGCGCCATAAATAACCGGCACGATGACGCTGCGAAATGATCGGAATTTTTGAGTTTTCATGGGTTGCTTCCTTGAATTGATAATGACAGGAATAATCAAAAACGGTTCCATTCTGACGAGCCCAGCCCGGCAGGTTTTTTCGGCTCTCATCAGATTCCTGAGAGACAATCAATCAGCGCTATTCCGGAGCGTCAACGTTAACCCTACAGACTGTACCACACAAATTTTTGGCAGCGCTTTTGCGCGCTATTTTCCAAAGAAACTGCGTGTCGCCACGAGCGTGCCTGCAAACTCTGCGCGTGTTAAGCACAAGCCACAGGCAGAGCGCCGAGCTACCCGGTGCTTGCCTGTGCTCAACCTTTTAAGACAGATCCACCAGCGCAGACCGGTGTTTATTTCAACCATGTTCGACGCGTTCCAGCTCCACACGCGCCAATAGGGGCGCAATCTTTTCAGCATAAATGCCCTCCCAGGTATAGTGCTGCCTGGTTCTGAGCGCAA
>JAPLGT010000033.1:0-21162 GCA_026390035.1 Chloroflexota bacterium | reverse complement strand
TTCATAATCTCGTGCTAGGTTTACTCAAACGCGCTGGCTTTGTCAACTCTGCGAAAGGTCGCCGTTGGTATGAAGGCCATATTCAGGATGCCTTTGCCCTGCTCACTTCTGGAAACTCGTTTTCTTGAGAACGCCATATATGTCGTCAGTCAATTGTTGACAGTTGACAATAAAGGCGTATAATCAAGATATACGAACCTATACCAGTTAGAAAGGGTACCAAAATGTTTCCCTCTGCCGAACGTGCTTTTCAAGGCAAACTACTCTTACCCGCGTTTCAACGCATGCGCCAAGAATTTCCTCGTCCACGTGTCATTGACGTTCCGGACGCAGTTGCACAGGCCATTCAAGGATTAAATCTGGGGAAAAGCTTACAGGCCAAACGTATTGCAATAGGAGTTGGCAGCCGGGGGTTATCTGATCTCGTCGTCCTGGTTGCAGCTACGGTAAGCTGCCTACGAGCCATGGGCGCCGAACCTTTCATTGTCCCTGCCATGGGAAGTCATGGTGGAGCAACTGCGGAAGGTCAGCGAAATGTACTCAAAAATTTGGGCGTCACCGAAGAAACAGTTGGAGCGTCGATTTGCGCTTCTATGGAAGTTGTCGAAGTAGGACGCCTTGCAAATGGTATGCCTGTATTTGTGGATCGTCTTTCGTCAGAATCAGACGGGGTGGTTCTCATCAATCGTGTCAAACCGCATACCGATTTTATCGGCGTTTTGGAAAGCGGCCTGGGTAAAATGGCAGTGCTTGGCTTGGGCAAAGAGCGCGGCGCAGCCACAATTCACAGCTATGGGGTCCAAGGGTTACGCGACCTTATGCCCCAGGCTGCGCGTTGGGTGGTGGAAAAAACGCCGATCTTGTTTGGGCTGGCTTCCATAGAAAACGCATATCATGAAATTGCCAGCCTGACAGCTGTCCCCCCACAAGATATTGCAGGTCCGCTGGAGAAAGAACTGCTCCAAAAAGCTTATGCTCTTATGCCGCGCTTTCCTTGCCCTGATCTGGATGTACTTATCGTTGATGAAATCGGTAAAAATATCAGCGGGGTCGGCATGGATACGAACGTGATTGGGCGAGTTAAAGTTCATGGCGTTCCTGATAATGGTACATGTGATATCCGCGCTATCGCGGTTTTAGACCTTTCAGATGAGACGCACGGTAATGCATCAGGCATTGGTTTGGCAGACGTAACTACCCAACGATTGGTCGATCAGATTGATTTCGAAGCATTGTATATTAACTGTGTGACTGCCGGAATTTGTGGCATCCAGCGCTCTTTCATACCCATGGTTGCGCCTAACGATCGGGAAGCCATTTTCACAGCCTTGCGTGTTTGCGGACAGCCCGACCCGCTTCGGGCGCGTATCGCCCACATCCGCAACACATTGTGCATGGACGAGATAGAAATTTCCTCGTGCCTGGCTGAGCAAGTCGCGATGAATCCTGATATAACTTTGATTGGTCAGCCATTTTCTTTGCTTTTTGATACCCAAGGGCAATTAGAGCGATTCAAATATGGATAATTTGTCCGGACGTGCGCATACCTTGCGATTGGTTTGACCAAAGGGCACTTTGACTGGATACCATAACCGACAATCTAGCAAAACCGTACTTATTCCTAAAAAAGAGAAAACAATATGAAATTTGGCGCATCCGGCAAAATCCTTCGTGTAAACTTATCCCAAAAATCTATCGAGACAGAATATCTACCAGAGTCGTTATACCAGCTATATCCTGGTGGAAAAGCGCTGGCTGGATACTTCTTATTAAAAGAAATGCAACCAGGCACAGATCCGTTTAGCCCTAATAACTTATTAGTGTTTGCGAATGGCTTGCTAACCGGTTCACCTGTTTCTACCGCCACTCGATTCACCGTTTCGGCTCGTTCTCCACTAACCGGTGGATATGGTGAATCAGAAGCCGGTGGGTTTTGGGGTCCAGAACTCCGCAATGCGGGTTGGGATGCGATCTTGATCACAGGCAAAGCAGAAACTCCTGTCTACCTGTGCATACAGGATGACCAAATTTCTCTGCAACCAGCTGCCCATCTTTGGGGGCAAAACCCTGAGCTCGTACAATCTACAATTCGGGAAGAAACCAGCGAGAAAAATATGCGTGTTCTCCAAATTGGTTTGGGCGGAGAAAATCTCGTACGATTTGCGGCAATCACCAATGAATTACGCCATTTTAATGGTCGTAATGGATTGGGTGCTGTGATGGGTTCGAAAAACCTCAAGGCTATTGCTGTACGAGGTAACGGGCGTTATGGCGATTCAGCTAATGATTCCGGATCTCTTTTGGAGGCAGGGCGTCAATTGGCCAAACAAGCCAAGGAACACCCCCTCAGCCATGATTTAAACGATAAGGGCACACTTGTGCTGGTTGGAGGTTTGAATGCCAGTGGAATGCTCCCAACGCATAATTTTCGAGCCGGAGCTTTTGACCAGGTTGATAAGATCAAATGGGAAGCCTATGAAAAGGATTTTTTGACAGCCAGGCGGAGTTGTTATGCCTGTGCTGTGCGCTGTAAACGTGAAATTGCCTTTGATCAACGCCAAACCCCCAGCGCCTACGGCGGGCCAGAATATGAAGCAGTTGCAGCCTTTGGCTCAAACTGTTGCATTGACGATTTAAATGCAATTATGAAAGCGAATGAATTGTGTAATATTTTCACGCTTGATACGATTTCAACCGGCATGACGATCGCTTTCGCAATGGAGTGTTTTGAACATGGACTGATTGGCCTTGAAGACACAGATGGGATTGACCTACGCTTTGGAAATGCTGCAGCAATGCTGCAAATGATTGAAAAAATCGCCCGTCGAGAAGGGTTTGGAAATATTCTTGCCGAAGGTTCACGCAGCGCTGCCAGGGTGATCGGTGGCGATGCGGCATCCTTTACCGTACAGGTGAAGGGTCAGGAACTTTCCATGCATGACCCGCGTGGTAAGGTGGCTGTAGGCTTGGGATTCGCGATTTCTGAAATCGGAGCCGACCATCTGGTTTCTTATCATGACACTCTGTTCACAAATCCTGATTCGATCGGCTTCAAGGGTGCAAAGCCGTTGGGTATTACCGATGCTCTGCCAGCCCGCGACTTAAGCGCAATGAAAGTGAAGAATTACTTCATTGGTGAAAACTGGAGCAGTTTTGAAAAGGCCATTGGCTTTTGTTACTTTGGACCTGCGCCGCGTTCTTTTATTCAGGTGGATGATGTTGTAAAGATTGTAAACGCTGCCACGGGCTGGGGTATTTCCTTGAATGATTTATTGCGAATCGGAGAACGCGCCACCAACCTGGCCCGAATTTTCAATCTACGGGAAGGTTTTATGCCTCAGGATGATCGTTTACCCGAACGATTATTTTCACCTTCTGAAGCAGGTCCTTTGCTAGGGGTAAAAATAGATCATTCTGAGTTCGATCTTGCGCTGCAAGAGTTGTACAACCTGAAGGATTGGGATTGGAAAACCGGCGTACCGTCCCGGCAAAAATTGAGCGATCTTGAAATTGCCTGGGCTTCTGATCTTATGGAGAAGTAAAAATGCGCTTGTATTTAGGCGGTCATCTTAACTATTTCGATGCCCACAATAGAGTAAATCTTGAGATCGAATTAGTAGGAAAGCAGCGGTTGGTAGATATTTTGGACAGTTTGAAGATTCCAAAAGGAGAAGTTTTCCTGGTTTCGATTAATGGTGAAGTCGTCTCCTTGAAAGACGCCTGGATTAAACAAGATGACCAGGTGCAGTTATACCCACCCATGGGTGGCGGTTAAAAAAATAGATGCACAAGCAGTATTTACTTTGTGATTGAGTGTTGTTGAAAGGAGAGCAGGCAGACACCTTGCCTGGCAAGTACTTATAATTATTTTTCTCTACAATCAGATGCTCGAAATTCGTTTTGAAAGAATAAAAGCATTTTGAGCGGTGCTACCACACTCGAACTTTTGCCCCGACCGGCGGGGCTACTTATTAATGGAGGAGATTCCTATGCCCGAACGTGATATTTCTGTACCGATTTTTCCTCGCATAGGCCTGGTTGACGATCCGGCTTATGGAAAGATAGATATTGAACAATGGTTACACATGTATGAACAGATGCTTAAAATCCATCACTTTGAAGAAGCGGTCAACGATCTGTATAAAACCGCTCGCATGCCCGGCCTGGCTCATTTGTACAGTGGTGAAGAGGCTGTAGCGGTGGGTGTATGCGAGGCATTAAACCCGGATGATACGATCACCAGCACGCATCGAGGGCACGGCCATTGCCTGGCCAAAGGCGCTCAGGTAGACCGAATGTTTGCCGAACTTTTGGGTAAAGCTGCGGGTTATTGCAAAGGCAAAGGCGGCTCAATGCACATAGCCGATCCGGAAACCGGCAACTTGGGAGCGAATGCCATCGTTGGCGGTGGCGGTGGAATTGCTACCGGAGCTGCCTTATCAGCCAAAATGCGCGGAACAAAACAGGTCTCGGTGTGTTTCTTTGGCGATGGTGCAATGGGCCAGGGAGTGCTTTACGAGGTCATGAATATGGCCGCTTTGTGGAAACTGCCGATCATCTATGTGTGCGAAAACAATCATTATTCTGAATACACTGTAACCACTGAGGTAAACGCCGGAGAGCTGAGATCTCGCCCTCAGGCATTTGGCATTCCGGTTGAGGAAGTGGATGGACAGGATGTGCGCCAGGTATACACGACAGCTATGCGCATGGTGTCCGCCGCCCGGCGCGGCGAGGGCCCTTCGTTCTTGATCTGCGACACTTATCGCTATTATGGTCACCATGTAGGCGATGTCAACCGGACCTATTATCGCCCTAAAGAAGAAGAGGAAGCTTGGCGCGCACAGCATGACCCTGTTCAGCTATTGGGTAACTGGATGTGTTCAGCACAGTCTGTCCAGGCAAGTTTGCTGGAAGATATCGAACATAAGGTAATCGCAGAAATCACTGCCGGCGTTGAATTTGCCGAAAAATCTCCCTTCCCCCAACTCGATGAGGTGGATCAAGATGTCTACGCTTGAGGCTCCTACTATGACAACAAACGTGCGTGAAATCACTTTTAGCCAGGCCATCCGTGAAGCCCTGGCCGAAGAAATGCGCCGCGACCCGACCGTATTCATTATCGGAGAAGATGTAGCAGAGGCCGGTACACCCTTTAAGGTACTTCTGGGGCTGGTTGATGAGTTCGGGAAGCAGCGAGTAATCGATGCGCCCATCTCTGAGCCGGGCTTCTGCGGTATGGGTGTAGGCGCAGCCATGACTGGCATGCGTCCCGTGGTGGATATCATGTTCGGCGATTTTCTGGGTTTGGTAATGGATCAGATCGCCAACCAGGCAGCCAAAATCCACTACATGTCAGGTGGCAAGCTCTTCGTCCCGATCGTATTTCGTACCAGCCTGGGAGCTACTCGTCGCACAGGCGCGCAACACAGCCAAAGCCTGCAAGCCTGGCCCAGCCACATTCCTGGTCTGAAGGTAGTTTTACCATCCACGCCCTATGATGCCAAAGGTCTAATGAAAACCGCCATCCGCGATAACAACCCGGTGGTGTTCATCGAAGATAAGATGCTGCATCAGACCAAAGGCCCTGTTCCAGAAGGAGAATACACCCTGCCATTTGGCATCGCTGATATTAAACGCACTGGGGAAGATATCACCCTGGTCGCTACAAGCAGCATGGTGCAGGTAGCACTGGGTGCGGCAGACCGGCTGGCAACCCTGGGTATCCATGCAGAAGTGATTGATCCGCGCACTACCACCCCTTTGGATACGGAAACGTTAATCCGCTCAGCCCAAAAGACTGGGCGAGCAATTGTGCTGGATGAAGGTTACCAACGCTACGGGGTGACTGCTGAACTAGCCGCAGTGATCGCGGAAGGTGCTTTTTATTATCTGGATGCTCCTGTAAAACGGATGGGGGCGATGGATGTGCCCGTACCCTTCTCGCCTGCGCTGGAAGATCTCACCGTACCCACCATTGATAGCCTGACTCAGATGGCTAAAACCATGTGTGGGCGGGCGTAAGGCCAAGGAGATATTTATGGCTGCTATAAAAGTGATCATGCCGGTGATGGGCATGAACCAGGAAACCGGCCTGGTATTGAAATGGTTGGTTAAAGAAGGCGAAACAGTCAAGAAAGGCCAGATCTTAATGGAGATCGAAACCGATAAGGCTGTAGCCGAAATCGATGCCCCGGCCGACGGTGTCTTGACACAGATCCTGACCCAGGAGGGCGAGAGTGTCCCGGTTGGACAGGCAGCTGCCATGATCACCCCGCTAGGAGAATTGGCTTTCCTGAAAAGCCCTGAACCCCTGCCCATTCCAATTGTCCCGATAGGGGCAGCCGGTGCACAGAAAAGCGTTCCGAGCGCCTCTGCCAGCCCGGTGGCCACACGCATGGCCGCTGAACACCAGGTTGATTTAAGCCTGGTGCGGCCAACGGGTAGACGGATTGAGAAAGCCGATATCCTTGCTTATTTACAAGCTCGTTCTGGTTTGCCGGCTCAGGTGGGCGGCCAACCGGCGCGCACGCTGGCTTCGCCTAAGGCCCGTCGCCTGGCAGCAGAACGTGGGCTTGATCTGCGTGATCTGCATGGCAGCGGCCCGGATGGCGCCGTTCTGGCTCCAGATGTGGAGGCCTTTCGTCCATCTTACCCGACAAGTAACGCTATGCCGGCAACAACCACCCTCAGCTCACCATCGGCAGCGCCATTGATAGCAGATCCTGCAAAAGATGAAGTCATATTGAGCAGCGCAGGGCGCATCATGGCTGAGCGCACTACTGCCACCTGGCAAACTACCCCACATTTCTACTTGCTACGTGAGGTGGATGCCGGACAACTCCTGGCATGGCGAGAAAGCGCCCAAAAGAATTCAACCGCTAAAATTACCCTTAGCGACTTGTTAATTAAGCTGTGCGCGGCCAGTCTTGTCAAACGACCGGCTTTAAATGTGCAATTTCAGGATGGCAAGTTGCTGCGCTTACCTGCTGTTCATGTTGGTTTTGCCGCGGCGCTAGAAAATGGCCTGGTGGTTCCTGTAGTTCGTGACGCTGACCAAAAAGGACTGAGCGAAATTGCCCAGGCACGAACTTCTCTACTGGAACGAGGGCGTGCTGGAAGATTGCGCCCTGAAGATATTGCCGATGGTAGTTTCACGATCAGTAACTTAGGTATGTACGGGGTGGATGCGTTTAACGCCATAATCAATGGCTCTCAAGCCTCCATTCTGGCAGTGGGACGCGTGGCTGAACGAGTAGTTGCTCGTGGTGGGCAGCCTGTCGTCCGCCCAACGATCATCCTGAGCCTTTCGTGCGATCACCGCGCCGTGGATGGGGCGCATGCTGCCGAATTCCTGGATACGCTGGCGGGCTTGATTGAGGATCCGCTGCGCCTGGTTTCTTAATAAGAAAAAGGGCTGCCCATAAATCGGGCAGCCCTTTTTCTTATTAAATTCCCGCCAACCAAAGGTATGGGTTTTCGATGTAACGCTTGATTCTTTGTAAAAAGCGTGCCGCACCAGCGCCGTCGTTCAGGCGATGATCGAAGGTCAGGCTGAGGGTGGCACATTGGCGCAGTGCCAAGATTTCCTTTTCAAAATCCAGCACTACCTGCCTGGCAACAATGCGTCCCACGCCCAAAATTGCACATTGGGGTAAATCAATAATCGGGGTGAAGGAATCGATTTCAAACATGCCCAGGTTGGTTATAGTGAAGGTCGCTCCTTGCAGATCGTCATAACCGATCTGACCGACACGGGCCTTTTCGATCAAAAGCGACGATTCGCGAGCCACCTGGCGCAGCGATTTGGCCTGCACATCACGCAAAATGGGCGTCAGCAAACCTCGTTCAGTATCCACAGCCAGAGCAATATGAGCCGATAAAAACTGCACGATTTCATCGCCTTCCAGCCGCGCGTTGAGCATGGGGAAATCCATCAAGGCCTGGGCACAGATTTTCGCCAATATGTCAGTATAAGAAGGTACCAGCAGACCAAGCCCGCCATCCTGCAATTTTAAGGTCGAACGCAATCGAACCATTTCAGTGGCATCCACTTCGGTGGTCAGGGTAACTGGTGCAACAGTGTGGACACTGTGCGACAGGTGTTCAGCAGTTTTGCGACGCGCAGTACTCATCGATGAGCGGGACTCAACACCAGGAGCAATGGGCGCTGATCGTGGGAAGGAAACAGGTCGGGCAGCTGACACCGGCGCAGTCAGGTTAGTAGCTGGAGAGGCGGGTTTCTGCTGTGCAACGATTTTTTGCACGTCTTTCGCCATGATACGACCTCTTAACCCGCTGCCAGCCAGCTTGTGCCAATCGACGCCCAGGTCTTCGGCGAGTCGTTTTGCATAGGGACTGATATAGACACGTGTTTGTATATCGCTTTCGGTCACCAGGTTGGTTTCCAATATTTCAGAAACTACAACCGGAGCAGTTTCAGCGGGCGCATTTTCTGTAAGAGCTGGAGAATCATCTTGCGGAAACCGGAAACCGGCCATTTCTTCTTTTGGAACCAAAAACCCTAAAACTGTTCCTACCGCGATTTTTTCGCCTTGAGGCGGGATGTTAGGCAGGATACGCAAAAAGCCACTATCCAGGGCTTCAATTTCTTGCACAGCCTTATCCCCCTCAACATTGAAGAGCAGGTCGCCGGCGTTAACCCAGTCGCCTTCGGCTTTCAGCCAACCGGCTAAGGCGCCTTCAACCATATCCCAACCCAAGCGGGGCAGTGTAATTTCGTAAGCCATGAGGGCCTCCCTATTCTGCCAGCAGCGTCTGGGCCGCCCGGACGATATCCTGCGCATTTGGGACTGCAGCAGCTTCCAGCGGAGGGCTGTATGGCGCTGGAGAAAATGGGCCATTTAATCGACGCACAGGCGCATCCAACTCATAAAAACCCTGCTCCATCACCCGTGCGGCGATCTCAGCCCCAGCCCCACAGGGTGAGAAATCTTCATCCACGATCAGCAAACGATGTGTTTTGGCAAGCGATTCCAGGATGGTTGTCATATCCAGAGGCGCCAGAGTGCGCGGGTCTATTACTTCCACAGATATGCCTTGTTTTTCCAGAACATCGGCGGCGTTTAGCGCTTCAACCACCATGTATGAAATCCCAATGATGGTCAAGTCTTTCCCTGGGCGTACAACATTGGCCTTGCCAAAAGGAATGAAAAGTTCTCCATCTGGCACATTGCCCTTGATTTTCATCGCCTTCTTGTGTTCCAAGAAAATGACCGGGTCGTTACAGCGCAATGCGGTTTTCAGCAGGCCCTTGGCATCGGCGGGGAAAACCGGGGCAACCACGTGTATACCTGGCAAGTGCATAAAGAAAGAATATAGGCTGGAAGAGTGGTGTGGCCCGGTAGCAGCAATGCCTACTCCGCCGCGTAATACCAGCGGGACTTTCACCTGACCGTTGCTCATCCAACTCAAACGCGAGGCCTGGTTGATTATGTCGCCCAGCGCGTCCAGCTCAAAATCCAAGAACATAAAATCCACTACGGGGCGAGCGCCCAATAATGCTGCGCCAATGCACATCCCAGTAAAACCACGTTCACTGATGGGTGTATCCCGTAAGCGCCACTCGCCAAAGCGTTCATACAGCCCTACTGTGGTATTGAAATTTCCGCCGCGAACTCCAATACCTTCTCCTACCACAAATATTAGCGGATCAAGCTCCATCTCTTCGGCCAGCCCTTCACGGGCCGCATCGGTAAACGTCATCTCACGCATTTTGCGCCTCCGAAAATACAAAATCTGTCAAAGTTTTAGGATCCGGCATTGGACTCTTGCGCGCATAGTCAGCTGCTTGCTCTGCAATTTGCCGAGCTGTTTGTTCCAGTTCAATCAATTCTTGGGAATCGGCAGCGCCCATTGCCAACAGACGGTCTTTGAAAGCTTTGATAGGATCGCGCTGTTTCCAATCATCGAGCTCTTCTACCGTGCGATAACCGGTCTCGCGCATGCCTTCTGCATGTGCCCGAAAACGATAGGTTAAACACTCTATAAGGGTCGGCCCTTCGCCGCGTCGTGCACGAGCAATGGCCTCGCCAGCGATTTGATGAACAGCCAAAACATCCTGACCATTCACTTGCACACCCGGTAAACCCATTCCACGGGCTCGTTCAGCCACACTCGGACTCTTCGTAATCGTGCGAAAAGGCACTTCGGTGGCATACATGTTATTTTCACACACATAAACCACCGGCAGTGACCAGGCAGCTGCCATATTAATACCTTCGTGAAAGGCACCATTATTGCTGGCGCCGTCGCCAAAAAAGGCTACCCCGATCTGATCCGAACCCGCGAGCTTGGCTTTATAGCCTGCCCCGGTTGCCAATAGCATGCTTGGTCCAACAATTCCGGATGTACCGTAAAAACCCACCGATGGCTCAAATAGGTGCATGCTGCCACCACGTCCGCCACAGCAACCTGTCACTTTGCCCATTACTTCCGCAATCATACGTTCCGGTTTCATACCTTTTGCCAAAGCGTGTCCATGACCGCGATGAGTACTGAAGACAGCATCTTTGACGTTAAGATGGGCGCAGACACCGGTTGCAACGGCTTCTTCACCGATGTAAGTGTGCATTCCGCCAGGAATATCACCGCGGGCGTAGCTCTTAACCAACTGTTCTTCAGAACTGCGAATGAGCAGCATTGTACGTAGTAAGTTGAACAATTGCTCTTTGTTCAAGGTGATCTCGTGATCTTTTTCTATGTACATAAGAATCAACTCCTCTTTTATTTTATGGCAACACTTTACACACCGAGCTTTCCAATCCTAATAACACGCATTTTGCGGCCAATCAATTCGAGTCTATAACTAAGTAAGCTAATCACAGTGTGCCCGACTAGTACCGATGTCCGAAACGCCAATACTTACAACTTTGTGGATTTCATTACATGAATAGGCCAGTTTATGGTAAAATTATATCATAGTTAACTGATAACTGTTGACAATAATGGAGATTTAACATGGGCGAGCCTGCAAAAATTAACCCCAAAGATCTATTTAGCAAATTTGTTCAAATCGGTGTGGTAGTAAGCGATCTTGAAAAAGCCACGCGTAACCTCACTGAAATATTCGGTATCGGCCCATTCCGGGTGATTGATTGGCCGCCGGAAGGACGTCCGGATATGCTTAAGTTCTACCATGGCCAGCCGGGTGAATTTACTGCGCGTATGGCTTTTACAGAATTAGGCTCAGTAGAATTGGAACTAATTCAGCCGATGGAAGGCGAAAGTATTTGGAAAGATTATCTGCGCGAACACGGTGAGGGCATTCACCATATTCGTTTTAATGTTGATGACCTTGATCCAGCCCAAGCGTATTTGCATGAAAAAGGGATCGAATCGGCTCAACATGGCTCGGGCATTCGGCCAGGCACACTGTGGATGAATTTTTCCTCTGAAGAGCAGGTAGGTTTCGTGATCGAAGTTATGAAAATTCTGCCCGGTACAGATGGGCGCACCCCGCAAATTATCAACGGAAAGGCAGTTTCTTAAGCTATGGCCCGTTTTTCACGTCTGGAAGTTTATAACGAGCTGCTCAGAGTGGGCATGTTGCCTCTCTTTTTTGAGCGAGACGCCGGATTGGCCCGGCAAGTCCTTATGGCGTGCTTGGCAGGAGGGGCTCGCCTGGTAGAATTCACCAATCGAGGCGATTTCGCCTGGCAAACTTTCTCACAATTGGAAAGTGAGTTGTCGGCTGAAAACTCGCCTTTAATCCTGGGCGCCGGCACGATTGACGATGCTCCTACTGCGGCAATGTATATTGCCAGCGGGGCTAATTTTCTTGTCGGTCCGACCTTCAACCTTGAAGTCGCCCGTTTGTGCAACCGCCGTAAAATCCCCTATTTGCCTGGCTGCGGCAGTGTGAGCGAGATTGCCATGGCCGAAGAATGGGGCGCAGAAATCTGTAAAGTTTTTCCGGGGCAAGAAGTAGGCGGTCCAAATTTCATCAAGTCTGTACTGGGACCGCGACCATGGTCGCGGCTGATGCCGACTGGTGGGGTCAGCCCAACACAAGAAAGCATAACTGCCTGGATCCAAGCTGGTGCTGCTTGTCTTGGTTTGGGATCAAACCTGATCAACAAGCAGCGTATCATGGATGGTAACTTTGAACTGATCAGCGCAGATATCAAACAATCAGGCGCATGGATCCAAACCGTCAGATCACGAACAAAATAAAGTGACCAGGCTGGGAATCAAGGTATTGCCAGCATCCTGAAACCACCTGGTTTTCCAAATACCCAATTTTTCCGATTATACCGGTACCATACCGCCGGATTGAAAAAACAGTTACGTGTTGCACGAAAGCCCGACCCCGGCGCGCTTTACCAGGTTGCTCAGATCAGAGATCGAATGGGCAACATCGAAAAAAGGATGACAGAATGGGTACTGGAACAATCTTCCCGCAGGCAGGCTTACCAGGCTGGTGGGAAGATTTTATTATCTAATATTGGCCATATTCATGGCCCGCTTCAGAAAAAGCCTTGATATTTTCGTAGGGCGTTCCATCGAAACAGAAATCTGTGGTCGAAAGGATCCAGTTACCGCGCGGTTTAACTGTCTCCAACACATGTCGAACCCTTTCTCGAACCTGCTGGGGGGTTGCGGTCATCAGAAAATTTATCTGGTCAATGTTGCCACGCAAAGTCAAGCTGGGACGCAAGGTCGCCAAAGCCTCTTCCAGAACAACATCACCATAGGGTGGGGGCGTTAAATAGCCCCAGCAATCAATCTCCAAATCATTGTAAGAACGCATGATCCGGGCTGCGTCACCGCAATTATGGTAAATCACCAGCCCACCCAGCTCATGTATAGCCCTCACGAGGCGACTCTCATTTTCAAAAATGTATTTTTGAAAAGTACGCGGGCCCACCTGACCGGTCCAATGGGCTGCAACTTCAATTACATCCGCTCCGGCTTCGAGCATTTTTTTCGCCCGCAAAACCAGACGCGGCAAGAAATAATCCACCATCTCCTGGTAAAAAACAGGGTCTTGAATCGGGTCGGTCAGAATATCTTCAAGTTTTCGAAATACACCAAGTATATTGAAGGAGCCATGCGTATTGGCATCTACCAGACCTTTATCACCGGTGGCTTTCCGAGCACGGCTGATCAGGCTGGTATCCATACGATCTGCGGCAGGGGCATAGCGGCGTAAAAGTTCGAAGTCGTCATGAGTCTTGATCAAGTACTCTTGAGTACCTGACACAATTAAATATTTAGAAGTACGATCATGTTTTTCAACATGACGCAAGACACCCCCTGGAGTGTGAATCGTGACCGTGCGCAGAAGTTCATCTTCGCCATTGTACTGATCATCAACCTTTACATCCCAGTTTTCATCATTACACAAAATGCCCTGGTCGAAGGTCGTATTTCCTGTCCACATATCCCAGACACTGCCTAATGTATGCAGGACATCAAAACCAAAATAATCGCAATATTCGACAAACTTTTCAATAGCATCAAAATCAGGCGGATTAAAATAAGTCGCGATGCTGGGCTTATATCCAAACATTTCGTAAACCACGTTGTAATATGTAAATGGTGCCACAGGCACACGGTCGGTTGGTTCATGATGCAAAGCCTTCAACAATCGCTCTCTGCCATTCATTGTTCACTCCTCCAATAAGCCAGAATCGTTTACTCGTTGAAATGTAACACCCTCTGCCATAGAAAAATTCAAGTGCCAGGTGTAAATCGAGTTACCTTTTACTGTGGAACCTTCACCACGATAGCGGGCAATATCGGGACGATCGAATGTACCGGTGCAGGGTTCCAGAAAGATATTGTAAATATCCTGCCAGCCACCCTCATTAGGCAGTACACCCAGGTACGGAACAGTTTCGATTGGAAACGAAAGCCCAAGGGTAAAATCGCTGTTCGTATATTTCAAACCGCACCAGCCCTCTGGCATGCGGCCATTGATGTAATATTTATCCGCAGAGCGGGCACTCTTAGGTCGAATTCGGCGGAAATCGCGTTGGCTGCCATCTGGCATCTTACCAACTGGCCAATTCAGCACATCACCATATTGAGCAGTTTCTGCGCCCATTGCAAAGGTACGGGTGATTTTTTGCACTCCTGGCGGAAGGAAAAGTCCTACACCTTCTTCCAGGTTGATCATATTATGCCCAGCCCATACAAAGTCAAAATCAAAAGGCGACAGATTGGTCAGTTGGTAGTCAATATGTAAGATACCCATGCCTGTGAAAGAAACCCATTTTTCCAGACGGTATGGGAAGCGGACCCCATGTACTGTAAAATGCAAGCGCTCATCAGCCACTTCCAAGGCGTAAGGCAAGCTCCAAACTTCGCCGTGATCAGCCATTTTCGTGCCTTGCCATGGGAACCGGTCATAGTAGCAGGTATCGATCGTTGGGAACATATCATCAAAGCCAGAACATTCACCGGCCACATAATCGCCATCAAAAGGCTGCAATAGATATTTCTCTCCTGGACGTTGAACCAGGAGTTCATATTGCTTCGGTTTATAAATCAAGGAAGCCATCTTCGCACCAGTTGAAGAGAGAAACTGGGCGCAGATAGTTTCCGATTCAATTGTGATGGCTGGCTGATCTTTGTAAACAGTTGGATAAATTTTGACCATCTTAGCCCTTCCGTTTTTACTCTTCTATGCCAATGAGTCTTTTGGCTACTCCCACAGCCTGCACGGCTGAAGGCGCATACCCATCTGCGCCGATCTGATCCGCGAACTCCTTGCTGATAGGCGCTCCACCGATCATGACACGCACTTGCTCACGCATGCCTGCTGCTTTGAGTGCCTTGATGGTGTCATCCATCCCTTTGAGTGTCGTGGTCAGCAATGCTGAAAGCGCCAGAAGATGTGCATCATGTTCCTTCAAGGCCTCGACAAATTTCTGCGGAGGCACATCCACGCCTAAATCAATCACTTCAAAACGCGCACCTTCCAGCATCATACGCACCAGGTTTTTACCAATATCATGAAGATCGCCTTTGACTGTTCCCAGCACAACCTTACCAAGGGAGCCGCCACCAGCACCTTCCTCACCGGCCAGCAAAGGCTGGAGCACTGCCATGCCCGCCGCCATCGTTGAACCCGCCATAATCAGTTCTGGCAAGAAAAAATCTCCTTTTTCATACATTTTGCCAACTTCATCCATTCCATAGGCCATTCCCAGGATGATGTCCAGGGTTCCTATTCCGGCATCCAGCGCAGAATGAACAGATGCCTGAACGCCTGAAGCGTCAAATTCGATCAGGTTTTGGCGAATCTGTTCAATGATCGCAGCTTGTGCTGTGCTAAGAAGGGATTTTTTGGGTTCTTTCTTTTCTAATTTATTAACCTTTACGCTAACGAGCATATCTTCTTTCTGAAGAGTGGGCTCGCCTGACAGGCGTTTGGCGATATTGGCCCGCACGCTGTCTACAACCCGATTGGCCGTGTTGTACGGATCCCAATTCGCGGGGATATATCCACCCTGGTTGTCCATACCCGTATTATCCATTACAAAAGTTGCCAGCATGATCCCGCGAAAGTCATCCAGGTCAGCAAATAAATGAGCATAATAACCTGCCACATCCACCGGAGACGCATCCTGGATCTGGATCGTCACCTGGTGATCCATGCTTTTGACGAGATGCGTGAATGCCTCGAACTTACCCAGAGGGGAATTGTTGATAACGCGTAGAGATTTGATTTGCTTAAGATTATCGATGTTTTGCCCACCATTGCCACAATAATGAACACTGCCGCCACCAAAAGTTTCAAAAATGCGGGAAACACTCGGAACCACAAACTCATAATAGAGATCCGAACCGATTAAGACCAGGTCATCATCCGACTCCCAGACACCGCAACCAGGCGAAAAGACACCCTGCAGCCCGTTGCTGCGTTCGAGTGGCTCGCCGATATGTTCCTTCTGAATTTTGGTCCAAAGAATGAATGCATCCGTGACCATATCGAAGAGATCATGCACCATCCGTGGCTCGCTGTACATCCATTTGTATAGTTGGGCCTGTCCACACATCAGCCCAATCGTATCCAATGGACCCTGCATATCCGTCAACCCAACGGGGAGATCGCCGTTTGAAACTGCGAAATCAATGGCATCCAAAACCCGTGGCATCCAACCGTCTCGATTGGGATCTGGAAGCTTTAAAAGGGCAATGTCTGAAGGCGATTTAATGCATGGTTCTGCAACTGCCGGGTCATCGGCCGGATCATCAGGTACCCGGATCCGGGCCCCGAAACCGGAAGCCAGGATGCCCGTACCAAACCACGGCATGAAATACGGCACATAATCATCATTTACAAGTTGTAAATGCTTTTCATACCCATTGGCCTGGTATGCAAACATACTGGCCGGGTTGGTGTAGTAATCGACCGGCTTGTCTTGCGAACCAAAGGAGAAGTAACACGGCGTATTAACCAGAATGGGTACCTGATCAGCCGAAGCAATCGGCGTACGATTGAACGCCGATTGAATTTTCGCAATACGGGGGCTCAAGTCAAAACCGCGCCAATTGGTAAATGAATTCATGAACGCTCGCCTTTGGGGGGAGAATAGGGGATTGCCATTTTCGCGGTTAGACCGCCATCAAAGTAAAGAACATGACCGGTCATGAATTCGGCTGCATCAGACATGAGATAGGCAGCCAGGTAACCGCAATCTTCGGGCGAACCCACTCGCCCCCAAGGGACCATACTATTACCAACTTCGCTCGAATAATTAGGATCGGTCTTGAAATAGCTGGGGACTTCAATTGAACCGGGGGCCATTACGTTGACGCGAATATGCGCCGGGCAGAGCTCCACGGCCAATTCGCGGCTAAAAGAATTGATGGCGCCTTTCGTTCCAGCATAGACAGAGTGATTGGCGAACCCAGCTGCGGCATGTACTGACGACATATTGACAATGCTGCCCCCAGCCCAGGGACGATCCGGGTAGCGGCTCCGCAGCTCCTGGCCGCGAGCCAACATATATTTCACCCCGCGCTGACAGCAGAAAAATTCGCCGCGAATATTCACATTGTAGATTTTGTTGAATTGTTCTTCGGTCACTTCCATGAAATCCTGGGTAAGAGTCAGCCCGGCGTTGTTGAAGAGACCATCCAATCCGCCCAAAAAGGCTGCGGCTTCATCCACCACCCGGTAACATTCACCTACTTCGCCCAGATTACCTTTGACAGCTTTGGCCCGCCGGCCCATGGCAATAATCTCTTCTACAGTTTGATTGGCGCCATCTGCACTGCCGTTATAGCTAATCACCACATCCGCCCCGCGTCGGGCTAATTCCAGGGCAACGCCCCGTCCAATGCCGGTTCCGGCTCCGGTTACTAATACCAGCTTGTCTTCCAATCTCATTTTATCTTGGGACATTGTATTTTTTCCTTATCACTGGCTATACATGAAGCATTCGCCCTGAGTCATCAATACGGCTTTTGTTTGAGGAGCAAAACTCTCACAGGCAGATAAAAATTCAGCTGGACTGCCGTAATGCATCGCAAACATCCAGAAGTGACAGGGGATCACTATCTTCGGATGAGCATCATGGGCTAATTTGGCCGCATCAACTGCGTTTAGATTACCAAAAGCGCCATTAATTGGAGGCAGCAGGATGTCAATTTCGCCATCAAACAGGCTTTGCCAGTTATCAGGGCGGTAGGCGCTATCGCCTACCTGCCAGATTTTGATGCCGTTAATCTCCAGCAAAACACCCAGCGCGTCCGGCGCTAATTCGCCGTGGTCAGCGAAGACCCCTGTTACATGTACATCACCCAACTTCAATGTCTTGCCCAGGTGTAAGATCGTAAAGCGCTCGGCAGGAACTCCACTTTGTTCATATATCGATTGACAGTCGGGTGAGCCAATGAAGTGAATACGCGGGTTCTTGAGCAGCCCTGGTAGCGCATCCACATCCAGGTGGTCTTGATGTGAGTGCGTACTGATTACATAATCAGCATCAACTTGCTCTGGTTCGATCAGCTTGGGCATCAAACGCTTGAAGCCGTCACCATATTCTGGTAAGGCTTTTTGAACATATTCAGTTAAATAAGGATCAATATAAACGATTGTTCCAGACTGTGTTTTAAAAACAAAACCGGCCTGCCCCAGCCAAAATAGGGCAATACTGCCTGGTTCTACCTGGGTATCGCGAATTTTCTGAGAAAGACTTTGCATGGGATACTCCTACATCAATTGAGCCCGGGCTTGTGTGGCAGCCAGCATCACGCGATGCTCGTTCGCCTCAGCTTTGGGAAACTCGTCTGCCACTCGGCCTTCTGCCAGCACCACGAAGCGGTCACACATCGCCAAAAGTTCTGGTAATTCGGATGAAATCATAATTATAGAAATTCCCTGAAGCGCCAATTCCTGCATCAAGTTGTAAATTTCATTTTTTGCACCGATATCCACGCCCTTGGTAGGTTCATCCATTAATAGGATTTGCGGATTTGCCATAAGAACTTTTGCCAAAATCACTTTCTGTTGGTTGCCGCCGCTTAGGTTAGTAACCATTTGATTAATTGAAGGCGTCTTAATGTTGAATTTTTTCACGGCTTGGGTGGCCATCTGATACTCTTTAACCCTGTTTAGCAAGCCAAACCGGGTGATCATATCCAAGCTGTTGAGGGTCAAATTGGGCCGTATTTCGAGGTTAGGCAAGAAGCCATCCTTCTTACGGTCTTCTGTGATTAAAGCGATGCCCACTTGTTTGGCGTCTCTCGGGCTGTGAATAGAAACGGGGCTGCCATCCACGAAAAACTGCCCGGAGTATCTCAGACGCCCAACTAAAGCGTTGACCGTTTCACTGCGCCCAGAACCCACCAGACCAGCCAAACCTAAAATCTCGCCTTTCCTCAAGGAAAGTGAAAGGTTTTCTACAACATTTCGGTTGGCGATCGTTGGGTGTGGAATCGTCAGATGCTCTATACGCAGCACCTCTTGCTCACCGATTGCAGATTTTCGGGTCGGGTATAAGTTTTCAATCTTTCGACCAACCATTGCTGAGATGATGATCTTTTCATCATAGTCTTTGCTCTCAAAATTACCAGTGACTGCTCCATCGCGTAAAACGGTAGTACGGTCAGTGATCTGAAAAATCTCGGTCAATTTGTGAGTAATAAAGACACAGGTTACGCCTTTACTGCGCAGTTCCGATAAGCGGGCAAATAAATTTTTGATTTCTGTTAAAGCAAGTGATGATGTCGGTTCATCCAAGATCAGCACGCTTGGATGACGGTAAAGCGCGCGGGCAATCATCACCAATTGTTTTTGGGCTGTCGTCAAACGGAATACCAGCGTAGATGGGTTAAGCTCAATGTTATATTCTTTCAGAAAGATTTTTACTCGTTTCTTTATTTCCTGCAAATCCACCAAACCATCCCCACCATGCCGGGTCCATTTTCCAATGACGATATTCTCTGCCACAGTTAGCTGTTCAACAACATTGATTTCTTGCGGAACGATACCAATGCCTTGGTCTAGAGCATCGTGTGAAGAGCGAAGTTCCAGGATTTTCCCATTCACCAACAGTTCACCTTCATAAGAGCCAGCAGAATAGGTTCCAGAGAGTATCTTCATTAAAGTAGATTTCCCAGCCCCGTTCTCTCCTACCAGACCATGAATCGAACCTTTCTCGACCTTCATAGTGACATCTTTTAGGGCTACAACCCCCGGGAACCGTTTGGTGACGTGTTTCATCTCAAGCAAGTAAGATTCGCCCATAGAACTTCCTCTGTCATCCAAATAATAAGCAGTTGAATTAGGGGGACGCTATGCAAGCGCCCCCCCTAATTTATTGGTAGAAATGTTACTTATTTATGCCGGCTTCAGCGCGGGTATTGAACTCAAAGTATTTGTCAATATCCTTGGAAAAAATGACGGGGGCTGGTAACAGGTTCAGGTATTGGACTGTTTGTCCATCCAGTGCTGCCCCAACCAGTTCAACAGCCTTGTAGAATTCTTCATACAATGGTTGAGCCACCAGGCCATACACTTTACCTGACTTCACCAGGTCCAGGTTCGGACGGGTATAGTCCATGCTGATGATCACTAGATCGCTCTTGCTGGCATCTGCCGCCGCTGTAGCCCAGGTTGTCGGGCCGTTACCAGTGGTGGAGAACGCTGCTACAATATCTGGGTTACCCTGGATAATCGCAACAGCCTTCGCGATCGCCTGTGCCTGGTCAAAGCCTTCTTCCTGCGCATCCAGTACCTTGATGTCCGGATACTTTTCGTTCATCGTCGCTTTGAAGGTTTTTGCTACCAGGTTTTCAGTTTCATTGAAGCCACCGACTGTGATAGCTACACTACCCTTCTTGCCGCTTACCTTGGCACCGATAGCTTCTGCAGCCGCCTTGGCATATTGCACTACATCGGCACCGACTACGGCAGTCAAGCCAGATTCTTCCTGCTTGAAGCTGGTGAAGTGAGGTGTCACGATCGGAATGCCGGCGTCCTTGAACTTCTTGATGGTCGGGAAGAAGCTGTTGTCATACGCATAGAACACGATCCCATCCACTGGCTCGGCCAGTGCCTGCTCCGCCAGCGGGATCATCTCCACGCCATTGGTGCTGTCCGTCAAAAGCATCTCACAGTTGTAACCTTTTGCCTTGCAGGCATCCTGGAACCCTAACTGCATCAGACGATGCACTGGGTGTCCTTTCAGGAACTGCACCAGGGCAATCTTCCAAGCCTTGCCAGATTCGACTGGTTTGGTTCCTGCGATGCCAGCTTCGGCACGGTCATTGAACTCATAATACTTGCCAATGTCCTTGAGTAAAACGATTGGGGCCGGAAGCAGGTTCTTATACTCAATCGCCTTGCCATCAATCGCATCACCTACCAACTCTGCAGCCTTGTAGAACTCATCATAAAGTGGTTGAGCTACCAGGCCATAGACCTTGCCAGATTTCACCAGATCCAGGTTCGGACGGGTGTAGTCCATGCTAATGATCACGAGATCGCTCTTGCTAGCTTCCGCAGCGGCTGTTGACCAAGTGGTCGGGCCGTTGCCGGTAGTTGAGAACGCACCTGCAATATCCGGATTACCCTGGATAATCGCAACTGCCTTCGCAATAGCCTGCGCCTGATCAAAACCCTCTTCCTGCGGATCCAATACCTTCACAGCCGCATATTTTGCAGCCATCTCTTCTTTGAAG
>JAPLGT010000204.1:0-19937 GCA_026390035.1 Chloroflexota bacterium | reverse complement strand
TGCATTTACATGGTTATCAAGGTGCTTCCTTGCGCTCCAAAAAGCGCAAGGTCATTTCAACTTGTCAAAAGTCCAATTATTAAATTCCAGTTCAAATTGATTTTCGCGCAGGTCTTTTAAAAGGTTTTCACGCTCGGCAAACGCAAGCTCGAGTTTCTGATTGGCAGTCTCCAGCTCGGCGGCCCGCTTGGTCTTCTCTTGGTATTGGAGGGCAAGCTCCTGGTTAGCAATCATCAGCTCGGCGGCTCGTTTGGCTTTCTCTTCGTTTTGGAAGGCAAGCTCCTGGTTAGCAATCACCAGCTCGGCTGCTCGTTTGGCCTTCTCTTCGTTTTGGAAAATAAGCTCCTGGTTCTCCCATTGAACTTGTTCCGCCCGTTTTCGCTCGCTAATATCGCTGATCACAATCCAGGCTGCGATTGGCCTATCAGCACCCTTTTTTGAGTTCTCCAGAGCATCCGGCCTGATGGTGGCTTCCAGGTGTGCCCAAAAATGTGATCTGTCCTTTTTCAGCATCTGCACATCCAGGGACTGTGAATGCCCGGTTTCAAAGAGCGTCCTGCGAACCTGGAAGTAAGCGGGCTGCTGGTCGGCGTAAATGAAGCGGTGAAATGGCTTCTTCAGCATATCTACGCGGGTTACCCCAAAAAGTCTGGTGGCGGTCAGGTTTGTTTCGATAATCACATCTTCTGAGCTGACAGTATAGTACCCGACCGGGGCCAGATCGTACAGATCAAAATAGCGCGCGCTCAGGGCTTCGAGCTGCTCCTGCGAGCGGCACAGCTCGAGGTTCTGCATCTCCAGTTCAATTTTGTGAATGCGTAAATCTTCAAGTATGATTTCACGCCGCCGTGCTGCCTCTTCCAAAACCAGATTTGAATTGATATGTTGTTGTGTGCTTCCGGTGATGTCATGCATGATCAAGAAAAGAACTGGCTTGCCCTGCCAAACCAGGTTGGAAGAAAGTTCTTCGACTGTGCGCTCCTGACCATTGGACAGGAGCTGCGTCATGACAATATAATTTCGCCCCTCATTTTTTGCTTTTTCGCGTTCAACCGCCACCTGTTCGGCAGATAGACAATTTATTTCAGCGACCGGCATGCCACGCAGTTTTAATTTGGGATATCCGTAAAATTTCACCGCCGCCGGGTTTGCATCGAGAATAAGCCCGGTTTCGGGCTCGATCAGCAGCATGATCGCCGCATGGTTCTCGAACATCAGGCCGAAGGATAGATCATCTCCCATAGAGATGGGCGGTTCCTGGCGATTGGTTTTGTTACTCTCCATCAAAATGCTCCTAAAATAAGCAATTTCCAATGAATAAAAATCCCCTGGTATCCAATTCGATTTTCTGTGTAATTTTTTTTGGACAGCTAATAAATTTTCTACATGGTTGATTTGGGATCATGCCAATCGGGCAGCCTACTTTCGATCGGCGTCACCCCAACCTGATAAAGCACAACCTGTACGATTTCTCCGATAAACGCGAGCCACATCCATCTACGTCAAGACGGATCCAAATTTTGACGACAATAATATTGATTAATAGTATACCCGGGCAGTGTAATAAGCAATAGGTGTGCGAAACTATATACACTCAAACACTGCGGTAAGGCCTTTTTTTTAGCACTGTCTCAAAGAGTATTTCTCTCAATCAAGAAGCCCAGGAGAGTGTAGATACCAGGGCTTTTTGATTGCAGATCCTGCTCGATTATATTATCAGCGCATCTATGCGCATTATTGCTGCGCTCAAAATGATCCTGAGCGCTATGGCCTCACTCTCTGAATTGGTTTGCCGATTTTGCCAAATTGGTAAGTTTTTACATTCTATTTTGCAAAGTCGGGTAGTAGTTAACATGCACAGGGTTTGCAGGGACGATTGGCGGGTGTTTTTTATCACGAATAAGTGCCGAATGGACGAATGACGCGCAGTTTCTTTGGAAAATAGCGCGCAAAAGCGCGCCAAAAACTCGCGTGGTGCAGCATGGTGGGTTAACGTTGACGCCCGGAATAACGCTGATTGATTGTCTCCCACTAATCTGATGAGAGCCAATAAAAGTAACATTCTATTCTTTGATAAGCATAAAGTGAGTCCCTGGTTAGGACTCACTTTATTGTAGGGATTAGTGTAACCAGTTTTGGAGTTGCAACTGGTCGATCCGGCTGAAGTGCCTGGTGTTATTCGTGATAAGCGGAGTTTTGTTCTCAAGAGCAATACTGGCGATTTGCAAATCCAGGTCATCCAAAATCTCGCCGTTGGCTTCCAATTCGGCTTTTAGATTGCCGAATTTTCTACCTGCTGCTTCATCAAAAGAAAGAATGAGCATTGATGAAAGCAGAATATCCAAACTGGCCAGGTTTTCATCTTTACGGAGAGAGCGATTAGCCCCATGTGTCATCTCTGCTACACTGATTGCGGTTGTTGCGAGCTGTTCATCAGGGCTTATATGTTCGCGTAAGTCCAACTTTCTGCGCAGGATCGCTATACAGTGATCGGTATCCAGCAATTTCATAAATCGACTCTACTTCGCGATGATGTGCGATTTCGATTGTTTCGGACTTTCTCTTCCAGATCGGCAAGATCATCTTCATCTTTCCACAGTCCAAACGCTGCCATGGCTGGGTGAACATCACCATCAGCAATGCTCTTCAGCAAGACGGAAGATTGTCCCAGAGATTGCGCCAGCTTTCGTGCAATCTCCGCAGAATGTTCAAGTTGCGCAAGCTCTCCGGCGCCAATAATCGCAGCCAACGGACGCTCACGGCGCATTATGATAAATCGTTCTCCGTTGGCAGCCCTGGACAGTAATTCCGAAAAATGGCTCTTGGCTTCTGACATACTGATATTTTCCATGCGATTCTCCCAACAGGTCATTATGACCTATTAGAATTATACTGCATTTCTTACTGAACTCATTCGAGCAAAATCAATGCAGGTAAAATTTCATCCAAACATATTTCATCCCTGCCAGCGCTTTCTCCGACCCCGATAACCACTCCTGGCCATGCTGGATACGGTTCTTTCCTTGTTTGTTATATTTCTAAGGTTCAGGCCGCGTGTGCTGAACCTTGAACATCTGCCATAGCGGCTGAGATAGTCTCTTCATTCACACCTTTTTTGCGCAGACTTTCAATTAATGCGGAAAGCTCAACTCCGCCTTCAAGTCGTTCCATATCAGAACGCAACCCCTGACCGATATATGCTTTTACTAATGCCTGATAACCCGAAAAGCCGAGCATAGGCGCTACTCGTTTCAGGTCTTCGATTACATCATCAGGAATACGAATACTGATCATCGTCATCGGACGATCTTTTGTTAAGCGCTGGGCAAGTTTATTGATTTTCATAAGTAATTCTTTCTGTATTTGTTACCAATCATGCCGAAATAATTCGTATTTTTTCATCACGCATTATAGAAACCACAAACAACAATTGCCAATTTGTACTCAAGCCCATAATCGCCTCTCGAAGTTCGCCATCTATGGTTTCATCGTCTAAATAACAAATAAAGGGATCGAAAAATGCGTCACATGCCAATTCAAAAGGAATGCTGTGTTTGCGCAAATTGGCAGCCGCTTTTTGGCTGTCCCATTCAAAGGTTATATTATGTAGCGAGTATTTGACATCCATCAAAATACAGTATAGTAAACTGTATATGCTATGTCAATACGATTATCAGCTTTTTAGTCACCCTGACGCTATCGGGGCAAATGATTTCGTGTTTTGACGATTTTCATACTCAATATATGCCCCTATAAAATTCGAATAAAATCACCCCTGCCAGCGCTTTCTCCGTTCCCGACAACCACTCCTGGCCACGCTGGGTAGGGTTCTTTCCTGTTTCTACCTCTGCGGTACGATGATCTTGCCGAATTGGAAATTTTTCGTCTCTCCTGTTTTAGAGAGTCGGGTAGTGACGTTAGTGGCAACGGGCAGGTTATACGTGAACTGTTGGTTGGTGTAGAACTTTTACTTCGCGGTTGATACGCTCGCTTAAATCTTTTTCTGCAACTTCGAGTTCGTAGCGAACCTGTAAACGAAGCCAAACAGCCGCACTTGTGCCAAAATAACGCGCAAGACGCATGGCGGTATCAACCGTAATTGCCCGCTGACCATTTACGATTTGGCTAATACGAATAGGAGTAACCCCAATATCATGCGCCAAGCGATACTGGCTTAATCCAAGCGGTTTCATGAAGTCCTCGAGCAATACTTCACCTGGGTGAATGGGGGATAAAGTGTCATCCATCATATTTACTCTCATCCGTGATAATCCACGATTTCGACATTATTGGCTTTATTGCCAACCCAATCGAAACAAATTCGCCATTGGTCGTTTATTCGGATACTGTACTGCTCCGCTCTATCACCTTTAAGTTTTTCAAGCCTGTTACCGGGCGGTGCCAGCAAATCTTGTAAATCTTCTGCGTCATCCAAATAGAGTAATTTACGGCGAGCAGTGCGTTGAATATCTTTCGGCAACTTTGTAGAAGTTTTTCCGAGAAATATTTTCTTTGTTTCGTCGGACGCGAAAGATTCAATCACAAGACGATAATATCACGACGCGATATTATTTTCAAGACTCAATTTCTGGATGGGGCAGGTATTACGGTAGTGCCGACAACCTCCCGCATATCATCCAGGCGTCCTACAGGGGCTGCTGCGCTAATGCGAAACATCCAGCAAAATCACTACCCACCACTAATGGAACATTAGTAAAGCTTTTGCCGTAATATTCATTCAAATTACATCACCCCTGCCAGCGCTTTCTCCGACCCGGATAAACACTCCTGGCCATGCTGGGTAGGGTTATGCCCCTGGCGCTTTGTCCTTGTCCCGGAGTACCAGAGACTGACTTCTTTTAGAATTATCGCTGTCTTCGTCAGGCAATCCCGCAACCACTAACGACGAATCCCAAATGTTACATTTAATAGAACAATCACGAATTGGGTTTCCCCAGCGGGGAAAAAAGGGTTTGGCCTTATATTTATTCATGTCAGAATCCTTTTTTAGAAAGTAACTTCAACAACTTCAACGTGAAATTCATGGAATAAATCAGGCATAATTTCCAAAAATTCAACCACTGAGAAAATCTCCGAATTAAAACAGGTTCTCCCCAGATTAGTGGGGGGAAAATATTAATTTGCGCTGCCTGTGGCTTGTGCTTAACACGCACAGGTATTGCACGATTGTGGGTGTTTTATCACGAATAAGTGCCGAATAAACGAATGACACGCAGTTTACTTGGGAAATAGCGCGCAAAAGCGCTGCCAAAAACTCAGCATATTGCGTCAAAGTTGATGCCCCGGAATAGCACTGATTGATTGTCTCCCACTAATCTGATGAGAGCCATAAAACAAAAGAATGGCCTTCGCGTTAATGTGAAGGCCATTCTTTGATGTAGGCTGCCAGGCGAGGACACGAAGTTCGAACCTGACGGTTCCTTATTCAATTTCGATTGGGATACATTTTCCGAATTAGCTTTAGGCTCATGACCAAGAGATTATTGATGGCTATCAGATCGGAGGGAAAATCAACCGCCGAAGAACTGGATGATGTCCTTGAGCAGGTGGCGGTTGTATTTTTGAAACTGGTTATAATTTTGTGACATGGCCAGAAAGAAGCTCAAGGTAATGGTCGCAATGGCCAGGATGATTACCAGAAAAATAAATAAACGCTGCCGGTTGGTTTTCCCCTGCAGGGCCCGATAGCCTTGAAAAACACCTATAATCGAAAACAGCATAAGGGATGGTATAAAATCCGCGATGAAACGCATGGCGAGATTGAAGTAAAGCTGCAGCGCGGCAAAGGTCAGCAGGCAAGATACACCCAGACACAGAGAAATCCATAGGAGAGCTGCCTGCCTGGGGTCGGCATGCGCCGGTCTCTTATGAGTGATTTTACCCGACAACGAAGATATGGTATTCCAACCTGAGACACCTGCAAAATAAACAAACGGCACGCTAATCAGGATGCCGGAGATTCTCTCGGAATGCCAGTAAAGAACCTGGCCAAAATCCAGAACAGCAGGGAACTTCCCATATAGCGCCTGGAGAAACGGGAAGGTTTGCCGCACATCAATTGGATTCAACAAAAAGACCCACAGGCTGGCAAAAAAGTGGTTGAAGGAAAAGGCTTTGTTGATATCTGCGTTAAGATTGAGAAAGGTAATGGTGTACCTGAGACCGGTTTCAAACACGGAACCAAAGCGCGCCCAGTTATACCAGCCGTAAAGCATTATGCCCGCAGCCAGCGGCAAGCCCAAGGGAACCGCCTTTGGCAAGGCTCTGACCAGTCGTTTTGTATCAAAATCATTTCGCAGGTTCCAAAGAATGATCAACAAGGTCAGAAAAGCTGCCGGGACCAGCAGGATGGTGCGCGTTCCAGCCGCCAGCATCCAAAAAGTCACCGCCAGGATTGGCTTGAGAAGCGCTGTGGATTGGCTCTCGATGGCTGAGATTGCAAAATACAGACCTCCGACCAGGAAAAATTGCCCACCCAGGATGGTGGCCTCATAGATTGCCGCGGTCCCAAGCATCCAGGGTAGTGGGCAAACCAGCCCGGCTGCCAGGATGCACACGACCACCAGAAAGACGGGTACATCCTGGAAAAACTTCTGCCGGATCTGTAGAATGATCAGGATGGAAAAGATGAGCAGCCCGACCAGGAATGCAAAGGCGAGATATTGATCTGCAATCGGCCCACTGTAGAATAATTTGATACCTGCCAGAAACACAGCCGGAACCGGCCCCCAGTATAAGTAGAGCTTACCCTTGTAGAGAGTCAAATCCCAAACTGAGTCAGCCGATTTTTCGGCTTCAGGAACGGCATTTCGGGCATCCGGATCGTATGGGTCGGGTAGTGTGAGCAGCGCGGGGGAGATGGTCGGCACATTATCGAGATATAGGTGCCCTGCCCTGAAACCTGTTCCCAGCATATCGTAATTTTGGCTGATTTCCGGCCAGAATGTCCAACGCCCCAGGCTGATAAAAAATACATAGCTGATGACAATCAACAGGCCGCTTAATACTGCTAATATGGGAAGGCGCCGGTTCCAGCCTGGCAAATTGGACAGCAGCGAACCTGAAGGCTGGTCCAAGATCCTGTCCTGGTGCCAGAACAGGACAGCGAGGCCGAAAAGAAGAAAACCGCCAACCAGCAGGATGTACCGGCTGATTCCCCAGCCTGTATTGTGGTCAAAGCCCAATTGGAAAGCAAATACCGCGCTCCCGCACAGTAGCAGGCCGAGGATGACCAGGGTGAATGTGATCCAGATTCTTTTCATATATGCCCGGAATAGTCTCGAAGATGGTATTTTAACTTCGCAATTCTAGCACGATAACAGAGGGAAAAGCCTGTAATTTGCATGGTAATCGCATCTAAATTCTGGCAGCAAGTACCTTGATGCAGGTAATCTTTGTTCCAACCGGCTTGAAGCTGTTTGTTATGGTAGCCGCCTTTGGCAGTTACTTCCTGTTTTAGCAGGTTAAAAGCAATATGGCGCAGGAAAGCAAAATTTTCAGGTGCTTGGACTTTCCGCGCAGGGCTGTAATCTTGATTTACAGCCACATCCAAGGTCCAATGGCGTTCACTCTCGATCCCACAGCGTTTGCGAACCGTATAAAGAATGCGTTCAGCATTGCTGGGCAAACTTGTGATGAAGTAGCGCAGCTCTTTGGCCTGCTTCTCGCCGATAGTACGTATGCAAATGACCACAGCAATACTTCTTGACCCAACGGACTCCTCCACGTATACGAAGATGTGATATGGTCGAGGTAAACATACTCTTATGTTTTGCACTCAATCACATATTACCAATAAATTCTATCATTCCGATTGGGTTAGAAACCTACAACTTGACCGGCCCTGGCTGCGCCAGGGCCAAATATAAAAAAACCTCCGCACTTCTGCGAAGGTTTTTTTATTTAGGCTCCCAGCCGAGGATTTTTCAGAACGTGCCCAATCTAAATCTAGGCTCCCAGCCGAGGATTTTTCAGAACGTGCCCAATCTAAATCCCAAACCTGCTGAAGCAGGTTGGCGAGATTGATTAAGCGGGGGTGAGATGCACGCGGGCGGGTAACGAGATAAATCTCGTCCGACGGAGTAGAATCGGATTTTTCTGATTAATAGGAGTTGCGCCTATCGGTGATACCCTGTTCACGACTTTCGCGAAGCGAGTCGATAATTTCATCCCGGGTAATTTCTGTGAAGACGCCTTTGACATCCAATGGGGAACGATGGCTTTTCTCTAATTTGAGAACAAAAACTTTCCCGCCGCGATGAGTGATGCGCACTTCCCCATCTTTCTCTGCCTGGGCAAGCACAGTCGTCAAGTTTTGTCTGGCTTCAGTAAATGTATAGGTTATTGGCATTTCAAACGACCTCCAGGGTTTTTACACCCATCAATTTTGCCAATTTAATCATAGCTGCATCCAGACACAACAATGGGATTTTTAAATTACTGGCGCATGCCAGCACGTAGGCCTCATAGGCATAGATATTATATTTATTGGAAATATGGATCGTTTTTTCCAGGTCAACATCCACCAGGCGGACATTAATATTTCGATAATCCAGAATCGCATCAACTGCTTGTTGGTGCGTAATCCTGTTTTTCTTTACATTGGCGGATAATGCGTTCCCGACTTCCCAGGCCAGGGATGCCGGAGATACTATTTCAATGTCTTTGGTCATCTCAATAATGACGGATTTTTTAGGTTCATTAAGTAGAATTGCAAGAACAATTGAGGCATCCACAACAATCTGCATGATTGACTCCCGTACAGGTGTACAAGTATTATATCATCATTCGAGATCGCAGAACACCCTCACCCCAGCCCTCCCGTGACGGCAGCCTTTGGTTGAAACCACAGGCTGGTCAGAACCTCGCGGGGAAATAAGAACCGGTCTGAACGATGATTTTAAGCCCGCGAGCCAGACCCGCCCACGATCGGAATGACACCCGCAGTGAGTAGTACCCAACGATAAATAATCAAAATTTGGACTCGCTGATTGAGCTGATTAAGACCTTGAAAACAAGGTGATTTTGGCTTAAAAAACCCCAAAATTAAACAAAAAAATGCCTTCGCATAGACGGTGAAGGCATTTTTTTTGTCAAAGGCTCCCAGCCGAGGATTCGAACCTCGAACCTAGCGGTTAACAGCCGCTCGCTCTGCCGTTGAGCTAGCCGGGAACGCGAGCGAGATTATATATTTAAGATCGGACTGTGTCAAGCTAAAAACAGGGGCAAAATCCAGACTGGTCAAAATGGGTTTGAGCGCACCGGTGCGGACAGCCTAAAACGACCCCAGAATCAACAATCTGCGCGATCAGCAGCCGCTCATTCAAACGCAAAACATTTACACGCCTGCCGATTATCTCCAGCGAACAACCAGCTTTTAACTCAGCCTGCCAGGTCAATCACTTCTGCCGGGCGGCCGAAAGCATAGCGAATTCGGTTACGCGCAAAAATTCAAACCCTAAATTCCTGGTTGGTGCGCCTTTTTTCTTCTCATAAAATAAAAAAAACGGTGACGCAGTTTTGCGTCACCGGATAAACCAGATAATGAAGTAGGTGCCGAGCACACCCGCCCAAATCCACGAGTCGATGCGGTCGAAGGCACCTCCGTGCCCAGGGAAGATATTACCCGAGTCCTTCAAACCGGCCTGGCGCTTGAGCATACTCTCGCCCAGGTCGCCCAGCGGGGTGACCAACCCCACCACCAGCCCGAAAACCGCGCCCATCCAAATGGAAAGGTGCAGCGGACCCCAGGTTGAATAGGCATACGCAAAAAAACCGCCGGTCAGCATGGCAGAAAAAGCCCCGGCGGCATAACCTTCCCAGGTCTTCTTGGGGCTCAGACGGGGCGTCATGCGATGCTTGCCATAGGCCGCACCCAGCAGGTAGGCGCCTGTATCGGCCAGCCAGACACACGGCAGCACAAAAAACACCCACCAGCCGCCATGCTCCAACTGTCTTAATTCAAACAGATAACCACCCACCCAGCCCAGGTACACCAACGCGCCCAGGCTGACGCTAAAATCCAACCCGCCATGTTCGGCGCCGCGCTCGTAATCCAGCAGGTGAAAGGCCATTAACCCCAACACACTGAAGGTCAGAGTGGGTGCAACCGCCGCTGGATAATAGAATCGCGTCACAGATAACAGCGCCACACCCGCCAACACCAGCCAGCGCGCGGGACGCGAACCGGCGACCCGGAACATTTCTGCATATTCCCAGGCCGCCGCTGTCAACAAAAATCCAATGAACAGAAAATAGGGCAGACCGCCGATGATCAACACTGGAAAACCAACCAGCAGAAGCGCCAGGGCGGTTACTGTCCGTCTAGACATGCGAACCCTCGTACTCAGAGGCCTCTACCTTGCCATAACGGCGGTCGCGGTTAGCGTATTCATCCAGAGCCTTGCGCAGCTCATCCTTACCGAAATCGGGCCAAAAAGTGGGTGTCACATACCATTCCGAATAAGCCGCCTGCCAGATCAGGAAGTTACTGATACGAAGTTCACCCGAGGTGCGAATGATCAGATCCGGATCAGGCGTCCCGGCGGTGTACAGATACTGGCTGACCAATGCGGGGGTGACCTGCTCCGGGTTTGTGCCATCCACCAGCATCCGCCGGATAGCGTCCATGATTTCATCACGACCGCCATAATTGAAGGCAATGCTCAAGACCAGTTTTGAGTTGTTTCGGGTTTGATTGACCGCAGTCATCACTTTTTTCTGTAAATTTGGAGAAAGCTGGTCGAGCTTACCCAGGTGCCGCAGCTGGACACCCTGCTGATCCAGTTCGATCAGTTCCCTTTCGATCACATCTTCAACGATGCGCATCAGGCCATCCACTTCTTCACGCGGGCGACCCCAGTTTTCAGTGGAAAAGGCATAAATCGTCAGATAATCGATCTCAAAATCGACACATGCCTTAATGATACGACGCAGGTTCTCGGTGCCGGCTTTGTGCCCGGCCAAACGTGGAAGCCCGCGCTTCTTGGCCCAACGACCATTGCCATCCATAATGATGGCAATGTGTTGTGGAATGATCTTGGGAGGATTGGGAAGCCCGGTTTTGCTCATGGCACATGGAGTCTTTAGACTTCCATGATCTCCTGTTCTTTATGATGACCAATCCTATCAATCTCTGCCATAAAGCGGTCGGTCAATTTCTGCAGTTCGTCTTCGCCGCGAGTGCGGTCATCTTCAGATATCATTTTCTCGCTTTCGTAATCCTTGATATCCTTCATCGAATCGCGCCGAATGTTGCGCAGGGCCACACGCGTCTCTTCCGTGCGATGGTGAACGCGTTTGACCAGGTCGCGGCGACGATCTTCGGTCAGAGGCGGCAGGTTCAAACGAATGACGATTCCGTCATTGTTAGGGGTCAATCCCAGGTCTGAGGCCAGGATCGACTTTTCGACCGCCTTTAGGGTGGTTTTGTCGAATGGTTTGATCATCAGTGTGCGCGGTTCTGGCACGCTGATGGAAGCCAACTGCATCAATGGCGTTGGAGCACCGTAGTATTCGACTTGAAGTTTTTCAACCAGCCCGGGGTTTGCACGCCCAGTACGAATGGTTGTCAGGTCCTCGAGAAGGACATGAATTGATTTTTGCATGTGGGACTCACAGTCCTTGAGAAGATCTTTAATCACACTAGCCTCCTAATTTTTGGAAGAACTAATTATAAGGATACCCTAAAATTAGAAAATGCGCTACTGATGGAAGCACTGGTTGGTGCTAAATATCAGGGCAAACTGCTTCCAAAAACTTCTAGCAGACTCTCAAAATCTTGCAGGAACCGTGACGGCCTGTAAAATTGGCAATACCGGGGTAAGCATGTTACTCATAAACAATTGCAGCCTCTCGGTTTTCGCTCGGTTTTCGCTCGTTTTTGCGGCAGCAGCAAGATGGGATTAAGCCAGATATGCGCCCATCAATTCTCTGGGCGGCGTGGAACTTCATAGAGCACCAAAAAGACGCCCTTGCGGGCGTCCTCTGGTCAGATCATAAAATATGTATTTACTCACAAGCTCTTCGTTTTGGCACTGAACAGCTCTTCGTTTTGGCACTGAACCATCCTGGTTCTGCTGCTCGGGCGATTAAAAATCGATGGTTTGCCCCGCCTGTGGAGTTTTTGCGCCTGTTTTGGCGCAAAACTCCACAAAAAAGCTCTTTCACCCCCTTCCCATTTTCTGGAAGGGGGCAGGGGGATGGGTTATCGGGGCAAGCCCAAACTGGCACGCCGTGAGTAAATACTAAAATATGTATTTTTGGCGGGTACAGTTTGGACAGACTGTTAATGTACGATCGTGCCAATCTTCTCGCCATACAAGGCGCGAGTCAGGGCCGTCTTATCCCACAGGTTCAAGACCAGGATCGGGATCTTGTGTTCCATGCAGTGCGTGATGGCAGTACCATCCATCACCTTCAACCTGCGATTGAGTACCTCGATATACGTCAGCTCATCAAAACGCACAGCTTCCGGGTTCTTCTTGGGATCAGCATCATAGACCCCATCCACTTTGGTGGCCTTGATGACCACATCAGCATCAATTTCGGTGGCGCGCAGCGCTGCAGCGGTATCGGTTGAAAAGAATGGGTTGCCCGTCCCGGCGCCAAAGATCACCACCCGGCCCTTTTCCAAATGGCGGATAGCCCGGCGGCGGATATAAGGCTCGGCAATGGCGCGCATCTCAATGGCCGACATAACCCGGGTGATAACATTCGCCCGCTCGAGCGCATCCATCAGCGCCAGGGCATTCATCATCGTCCCGAGCATGCCCATATAATCGGCGGTGGCGCGATCCATGCCCCGGTCCAGCCCCTGGGTACCACGCCACAGGTTGCCAGCTCCGATCACTATCGCCACCTCCACGCCCATTGCACCAACATCCTTGACACGCCCAGCAATGGCTTCGGCTTCTGAAACGTTGATTCCAAAACCATTTTCACCGCCCATGGCCTCGCCACTGAGCTTGAGCAAGATCCGCTTATACTTCAGTTCTGCCATTTTCTCTCCTTGTTTTGGCTGCGCGCATTCCCGCCCCACTGCGGGGCTGACAGGCAGCGAGTATAAAAAAGCCAACCTCTCGGTTGGCTTTTTTATTTTTTTTATTCGCCCAAACCTTCGCCCAACTCCCAGCGCTGGAAGCGGCGGATGACGATATTTTCGCCAGTGCTTGCTACGGTCGAGTTCAAAAGCTTTTCAATCGTGAGGGTCTCATCACGGATGTAGGCCTGACGCAGCAGGCAAACTTCATCCTTGAACTTGTTCAAGCGACCTTCGACGATCATGGGCAGCTTTTCTGCGGGCTTGCCTTCTTCGATGGCGCGATTCTTGGCGATTTCGCCTTCATGCACCAGCTCAGATTCGGGGATTTCCTTGTCGGAAACATACTTCGGGGCAGAGGCCGCAATCTGCAGCGCAATTTCGTGCGCAAACTGGCGGAAAGCTTCGGAACGAGCCACGAAGTCGGTTTCGCAGTTAACCTCGACCATCACACCCACACGACCACCGCCATGCGAGTACATTTCGACCATGCCATTGGAGGCCTGGCGGTCAGCACGCTTTGCAGCAGTTGCCACACCTTTTTCGCGCAGGTAATCAACAGCCTTTTTGTAATCGCCATCGGCTTCGGTCAGTGCTTTGCGGCAGTCCAGAATTCCGGCACCAGTGGCGCCGCGCAGTTCTTTGATCATTTCAGTTGTAATTTGCATTCAAAACCTCTTGCAGTATTATTTATTCGGCCTGGACATCACCGGCGCTGGGTTCAACATCAGCGACACGGGCCAGCTTGGCGAGGGTTGCTTTCCCGAGCAGTGCAGCGTCATCACTTTCTTCATCACTGTCAACTGTGCGGGCAGGTCTCTTGGATGAAGGAGCCGGAGCGGTGAATGCAACGGTGCTGGCTTGTTCTTCAGCCATATCTTCATCCTTGCGCATGGCTTTCCCTTCCAAGACAGCATCGGCAACCTTGGCTACCAGCAGCTTGATGGCGCGGATGGCGTCATCATTGGATGGGATCACGTAATCGATATCCTGGGGATTGCAGTTGGTATCCACCAACGCCACCACAGGGATTTTGAGCAGGTTGCATTCGCGCACGGCAGAATCTTCGCGACCAACGTCCACGATGAAAACCATGGCGGGCAAGCGTTTCATCGAGCGCACACCTTCAAGACGGGTGTTCAGGCGGGTGATTTCGCGTGCGATCAGCAGGCCTTCTTTTTTGGTCAGACGATTGATCTCACCGCTATCGCGCAGGTGTTCAAGGCGTTCCATCTCCTGGATACGGGCAAACATCGTGTTCCAGTTGGTGAGCATACCGCCCAGCCAGCGTTCGGTCACATAGGGCATGCCAGCGCGAAGAGCTTCTTCACGCACGGTTTCCTGTGCCTGGCGTTTGGTGCCGACGAACAGGACGATGCCACCATTCATGACGCAATCGCGAACCATGTTGTAGCCATTGTTGAGGGCTTTCACGGTCTGCTGAAGATCGATGATATGGATGCCGTTACGTTCCGTGAAGATGTACGGCTTCATGCGCGGGTCCCACTTGTTGGTGCGGTGACCGAAGTGGACGCCGCTTTCCAAGAGGGCTTTCATTGAAATTACTGCCATTGTTTTCTCCTTGATACCGGTTGCCAGTGACACTTTGCGGGTGGCTGGACCTGGATAAGTTTAGCGAGGATGATCCCCGCTCAGGGACGCTTATTGCCCGTCCCAGGCAAGATTGCGCCTCACCGAGGTGAGGGCGGCGATTAGTATACCACGAAACTGCCTTCTGCCACCAAAATTAGGCCGGCATTACCTCGGCGGGTTAGCAGGGGAAGCCAAAATTTCTGAGTTATGGGGTTAAACCCAGGTCTGGCGAAAAAACAGCTCAGACCTGCACGCGCTCCAAGCCAATCCCGGGCGCATCCGGCAGGCTTATGTTTGCACCGGCATAGCGCAGACCCCGGTAAGGATCATTCTTGATCAACAAGGGTCCATCCAGATCGACAAAATCAACCAGCGGCGCCAGGTGCGCGGCGGCCGTCACCCCCACCGAACTCTCGATCATACACGAGAGCATGATCTGCATATCAAAGCTGCGCGCGGTGTGGATCGCGCGCAAGCCCTCGCGCAGCCCCTCGGTTTTCATCAGCTTGACGACTACCCCATCCAGCGCACCCGCCAACCGGGCTATATCCTTGCATGTCCTGGCACTTTCATCCGCAAAAATGGGCAGTTTCACTTTCTGGAGCCGCAATTTTTCCTTCAGCCAAAAATACCCTTCTATATCGTCAACCGCCAGGGGCTGTTCCACAAATTCAAGGTCATAGGCCTGCAGGCGCGGGATCAAGGCCAGGGCCTGTTCGCGGGTCCACCCGGCATTTGCATCCACCCGCAGCCGGGCACTGCAAGCCTTGCGGATGGCTGCCACAATCTGTTCATCTGCCGCGCCGCCGCCCAGTTTGACCTTGATGATTGGGTAGCCCGATTCACTGGCCCGGCGGGCCATCACCTGCGGCTCATCCAACGCGATCGTGAAAGAAGTCTGCGGCACCTTGCGGGGATTGAGCCCAAAAAGCCGGTACAACGGCTGCCCAAGACGCTTGCCCCACAGGTCATGCAGAGCAATATCCAGCGCCGCCCGGGCAGCGCGTGAGCCGGCGGGCAGCCGCGCCAGGAAACCATCGATATCATCCCAATCATCACCCAGATCTGGCAGGCTCTGCAGATAAGCAATGATTTTCGCCTGGGTTTCTCCGTAATATGGAACTGCGGGCGCCTCACCCACGCCTTCATCCAGATGCACCAATACATTAAAGCGCTGATCGTCGGCGCCATGCGCAATCCGGAAGGTAGTCTTCAGATCCAGGGTAATCGGTTCGATGCTTAGTTTCATAAATCATTTTCTCCTTGGCAAGGCTGAATTGAAAAATTTTCACCCACCCGCCATTTCATAAAATATCCTGTTTTCTGCGATCGATAGAAAGGTGTATCCACTTTGAGAATATCAGATTAAACACCTGTGCGATAAACTGGCCGAATTTACTCACAGCCAGCAGTCTTCTCAAAACCAGCTTGATTTATCCGCGACGCGCTAGAAAATCGAGCAGCCTGGTCAACCACTCGTCAGGGATTTCTGCATGCACGTTGTGACCAACCCGCTCCGGAACCCAGGCTTCAGCCTGCGGGATATTCTCTGCGATGAACTGCGCGTGCCGGTCTGGGGCGTTAACCTGGTCATCTGCGCCCATAATTGCCAGCACCGGTCTGCGCACCTGTGCCAGATCCGCGGCTGTATAGTTGGGCTCAGCGATAATTTCGCGCATGGTCATGTTCAACAACTCGCGCCAGTAATCCTGGCCATGCAGCCCGCCATGTGCGCTGATCATCAGGGCCACATCCTGGGGGTGATGCGCCGCAAAATAATCCGGCTCCAGCACCACTGGCTCGCGTTCGCGCAGGTAATCGGTCACATAAGCATTGGCAGCCTGCAGCACAGCCGTCTGAACAACCCCGGCGTGCTCCATCAACAGCACCAGGGCCACATTACCGCCATTCGAATGGCCAATAATATGCATGCGTTTATAGCCCATGGCGCTCACAAAAGCGGCCGCATCCGCCGCCATCTGTTTGAAGGAATATCCGCCAGCAGGGTTGGAACTACGCCCGTGGCCGCGGCAATCTGGCACGAAGACCTTGTATTCAGCAGCCAGGCGCGGAGCCAGCTCAGCCCAGTCAATTTCGCCCGTAATAGTTGAGCCGTGGATCAACAAAATCGGCACGCGCCCAGGCTGATCCTGCCCGTACACCTGGTAATAAATATCAGCAGAGTTGAGTTGAATGGTTGCCATCTGTCCTCATCAGAAAAATATATCGGTTAGCACGGTGGATTTAATGCCCACAATCTTGTTTACGCAAATTCATCGAAAACAGGTAAGAAAGGTTTTGTGTGGACGAAGCGCCTACGTGATACTAATCCAGATCCGCTGATCTGCAAAAACCCCGCATGTCTTTAACCCACAAAACAAATATTATTTTTCCCGTTAATGGCCAGATCCCAGCCTGCTACGGACAGGTTGGGATCTGGTCTGGGTTGTTATTGGCGTTGAGCGCCAGCCCCAGGTACGGCGATGGGTCGAGAGTGTTGTTGATATCCAGTTCATTTTTAAAACGGCCCAGCCCATCATCCAGCACGATTGAAAAATGCAGATGCACACCCACCGGGTTATTGGGATCGCCTGAATAATTGCCCTGGCGCCCAAGCAGTTTACCGGCTTCGATATACTGCTCTTCGGTTCCCGTCGGAAACTCGGCCGAGATAAAGGAATTTCCGTTTGCATCTGCCATGTGTGTGTAATACAGCCAGATCTGCCGCCCAGGTCTGAGCGGATCATCCGGCACGCGCACGATCAGGCTGGATTTCCATTCCGGCAGGCGCGTTAGATAACCCGCAGAAGCCGAGATAACCTCGGTCACATCCACATCTGTGCCTGCAAAAATATCAATACCCTGATGGCGATGACCCACTTTGAAGGAATCATCCCACAGATAGCCGACCATGCCAGTAGTGGGAAAGATAAACGGGGCCGCCCCACAGCGCAGCCCGGCCGGCAGCACATATTTTTGATTTTCCGCCGGATCATTCAAATAGGTCCAGACATACGGGCTGCGCGCCGCAGAAGAGCGAAAGCTGTTGAAAAGATAAAAGCCCAATCCCAGCAGCAGCCCGATCACGATCAAACCAATCAATTTTCTAGGCGTAGACATGCCGCCGATTATAACCCCGCGTTTCTTATAAAATTTCGATCTATTTCCATCATTCTTAATACATTGCCCCGTTAAGATATACCTAATTACTCATTCAAATTTAAAGGAGAAAAAACCATGAGCTACTACGTTTCCACTAACCCCTATTATCTCACCCGCCGCTGGGCTACCCGCGCTCAAACTCAGGATGCCGTGCGCTCACTGCCGGTTGACGTCCGTGATGATGGCGAAGCATTCATTCTGACCGCCTATGTGCCTGGCCTGAAAGCCGAAGAGCTCACCATCCAGATCATTGACGACGCTCTCTCGATCGAAGGCAAGTACGGCAACCTGGAAGGCGAATACCTGCTGAGCGAATTACCCACCGGAGCCTTCCGCCGTACTCTGCGGCTGCCCACACCTTTGGACGCCGACAAAGCCGTCGCCAGCATCGAAAACGGGCTGCTGACCCTGCGGCTGCCGCGTTCTGAGGCAGTCAGACCCAAAAACATCCCGATCGCCAGCAAGTAATAAACCTTAGCCAGCTTGCAGAGACGCCATAATCCGGCGTCTCTGCGCGTTTAAGGTAAAATACTTCGTATCTGATCTGACAATCTCAGATTAACCATTTGCTGTGTAAACTGGCGGACATTACTGCCACAATGTCATATCTTTGTATAGTTGTCATTGCGAATGGTGCCGCCGCTCTTGTTTTTTGGCGGCACAAATACAACTCCAGGTGAGTTGTATTACCTGACAGGTGCCAGTTTTAGTCGATACCCATTCCTCTGTCCCCAAAAAACGGGAAGGGAGTGAAAAGGCCTTTTTTGTGGAGGCAAACCATTGATTTTTAATCGCCCGAGCAGCAGAATCAGGATGGTAATTGCCAAAACGAAGAGCGCGTGAGTAAATAGAACACTCGTCTAATGTGAGATTGTCAACGTAAATACAATACCCCTAATATTAATTCTGGAGAATAACCTTGCGCGTTCGCCATGCCCTTTTACTGATCCTGATCTTGCTGACAGCCTGCAGCGCTGGCAGCCCCGCGGCCGGAGAGCTAACCTCTACGCCAGCCCCAAGCGCCACTCCGCTTCCAACCGCCGGACCAACTCCAACGCCCGCGCCTCCGCTGGTCATTCTGGTGGTACCCGTGGATATGAACGAAACCCAATCCAAGGCCTACCAGAAAGCAGTCTACGCTCTGGCCCAGGCCCAGAGCTATCGTTTTATCGTGCTCAACAAGCTGACCAGCGCTGAACTGGAACCCGCTCTTAAGGTGGTGATTGACCTCTCACCAGAAACCGATGTGGCAGCCCTGGCAGCCGGCGCGCCCCAGGCTCAATTCCTGGCTATCAACCTGCCCGGTGTGCAGCCCGGCGGCAATATCAGCATCCTGGGCGGCGAAAAGACTTCCATTGACAAGGTCGCTTTCATGGCCGGTTATATCGGCGCAACCATCACCCAGGATTTCCACACCGGCATCCTGGTGCGTAAAGGCTCGGCCGATGCGGATGCGATCACCATGGGCTTCCGTGCCGGTCAACAGTATTTCTGCGGATTATGCAACCCCTACACCGGACCCTTTGAACCCTATCCGCTCGTACAGGATATTCCCCAGGATGCCAAGCCAGCCGAATACGGAGCTTATGCCGATATCCTCATCCGTAAAAAAGTGGATACCATGTTCATCGAACAAGATATCGCCATCCCGGAACTGCTCCAATACCTGCAAACCGTGGGGGTGTTGATGATTGGCACCCAGACCCCCAGCAAGGCTGTAAATGGCTGGGTGGTCACCCTGCAGCCTAATTATTTGGAGGCTATGCAGGCCGCCTTCCCGGAACTCGTGGCAGGCCAGGGCGGCAAAGCCTTCCCCGCGCCGCTGACTCTCAACGATGCCAACTCCAACTTGTTCGGAAAGGGCAAGCAGGCCAACGCCCTGAATGTCCTGGATAACCTGCTGCAAGGCTTTATCTCTACAGAGATAAAATAACGCCAATAATATACAGCAGCTAAGGTTTTTTTATGGTTATTTTGCGCAAGAATAACCATTGGGTAAAGTAACCAGGTACGCTTTTACGAGAAGCTGGGTGAGCTACGACTGCTCACCCAGCTTCTTATTTGCTGCTGGTATAATGCGCCATTCTACTTTGGGAGATCAGACCATGAAAATTGAAAACCT
>JAPLGT010000038.1:0-6312 GCA_026390035.1 Chloroflexota bacterium | reverse complement strand
TTTCTACCAGCGCCAATCGGCAAAACGTTTCCGCATTCACTTTGCGAGAAAAATACGATAACTTTTGAGTATGTATCACCTGTTCGCCATGCTTTTCCTCGGGCGGTTGCACTTCTCCAACTACCAGCGTCCTGACTTCTGTCCACACTCCATGCAACAATGGCACCATCGCTCCATCTGCGCTGATCAGCATCTTCTCTGCACCTTTTGGCGATGGTGGCCTATTATTTTGGAAAGAATAGGCTCAGGATGGAATGATTGGTTTTCAAGACGCTTACCCGGACAGCTCTCACAGAGAATTCAACTACTAGAGAACGATAGATGCGCCGTGGGAGCGGGAGAAAGTCTTTTCCATCCAGAACGCCTCAATTTCCTGCTGTTTCCGGGCGGCATAAAAATCCTGGCGGTTGGCCGGCAGCCAAGCGCAGTTCGGCCGAACCAAAACAACTCGATTCTGAGCCAAAACATGGGGTGCGGTTCCCGAAACTTTAGGATACTGTCTGCCTGGGTGGGCGGGGAGGTTGAAGCCTACCTTTCTTTCAGGTTGTTTGTTCTGAAATGGAGGCGATGCCAAAAGGGGTATTCCCCGATTTGTAAACTATTGACCGATGCCTGTATAATTGCACGTATGCGTCGATACCTATACTTCACTGTTTTTATATCCGGCATGACTGCCCTGGCGGCTGAATTTGGCGCCTCGCGCTTGTTGCAAACTATTTATGGCTCGAGCAACCTGGTATGGGCCAGTATTATCGGATTGATCATGGTTTATTTTGCGGCCGGATACAGCCTGGGTGGTCGTTGGGCAGATCGCTCGCCTGGTCCGCGAACTTTGTTTACCATTCTGGCCTGGGGTGCTTTCTCGCTGGGTATTGTTCCCTTTATTGCTGGGCCTGTTTTGCGTCTGGCAGCAGCTGCCTTTGATGTTCTCAGCCTGGGGGTTGTGCTCGGGTCATTCGCGGGTACGCTGGTGTTGTTTAGCATTCCAGTTACTTTAATGGCGATGACTTCGCCATTTGCAGTTCGGTTGCTGATCCACGATCCTGCCAAAGCGGGTGAAATTTCGGGCAGGGTCTCGTCCATATCAACGATGGGTTCGGTCCTGGGGGCTTTCCTGCCTTCCCTTTTTCTGTTTTCCTTGATCGGTACAACTCTTACTTTTTTATTATTTTCAGGAATTTTGCTGGTTGTGGCGCTTTATGGGCTCTGGAGGACTGCTGGTTGGAAGGTTGTACTGCCTTTTTTATTGATGCCGTTTTTGTTGTTGACGTTCGCCTGGTTGAATGATTATCGTATCAAATCCACACCGGGCCAGGTTTATGAAGTCGAGTCAGATTATAACTATATAGAAGTTCTGCAAAGCGGTGATAGCATGCTGCTGCGGTTGAATGAAGGTCAGGGTGTCCATTCACAATACAATCCGGGCCAACTGTTTTATGGCGGTCCGTGGGAAGAATTTCTGGTGGGCCCCATGTTTAATGCCTCGTTTTCTGTTGAAGGTGTCCAGCGTATAGCCATCGTTGGGCTGGCGGCAGGGACCACTGCCAGGCAGGCGACGGCTGTGTACGGCGATATTCCGATTGATGGGTATGAGATTGATCCACAAATTGTGGAAGTTGGTAGAAAATATTTTGGCATGACTATGCCGAATCTGAATGTGTATGTTGGCGATGGTCGCTGGGGTCTTGAGCACAGCCCTTACCAGTACGATCTGATTGTGGTTGATGCGTATCGTCCACCGTATATCCCACCGCACCTGACGACGCAGGAATTCTTCAAAATTTGTGCGGAACATCTATCCGAACAGGGTGTATTGGCCATTAATATCGGTCGCGCCCCGCAGGACCGGCGCCTGATCAATGATCTTTCGGCAACCATCCAGACTGTTCTGCCATCTACGCATGTGATGGATATTCCATATACTTTTAATTCAATTCTCTATGCCACAAAACAACCGACGACTGTGGACAGCCTGGGTGCCAATCTCATGGCATTGAAGGCTGCTTCACAGGCGCCGGCTTTGTTGGTAACTGCGGCCCAGGTGGCATTTGATAACCTGCAACCGGATCCGAACGGTGGTGAAGTCTATACGGATGATCGTTCACCGGTTGAGTGGGTCACGAACAGCCTGGTGATCAACTTTATCCTTGGTGGTGGGGTCGAGACGATTCAGTAGCACCAGGGGCTTCAGGCTTTTTCAGCGATCTCCGGCATTGGTAAAGGTTCGACCAGCCCGCGCAGGCGAAATTTTTCGATATATTCGCGCGTTTCCCAATAGTCCAGATCCAATTCATTGGCTATCTCAAAGATGGATTGCCGGCCTTCGAAGCGCATCATCATTTTTTCGATGGCGCGGTTTAGCTTCCAGTTGGTCTGCCAGTCAACAAATAAACCGTGCCCGGAGAGAAAAACAGGCCCACGGAATTTGCGTTTTGGTAGGTAATTACTGGCATAGATTCGGATGATCTCTTCGATGACATCTGCAGCTTCCTGCAGTTTACTCTCGTGGATGATATCGAGATTATCATCGGTGGTGTGGTATTCGGGGTAAGGATAGCGGGTAACAGAGATACAGGGAATGTTAAGCCCGGGCCCGTTGAGGACACGCTCGTCGTTAGCGATGACGTCTGCAAAGGTGCCTTCGCGGAATTCACCACCACGGTTTTTGAGCACATATTGGCCAACATGGTCGATGGCGGCGTTGTGCTGGCGGGTATGCTGAAGGGCGAGGGTGTTGTCATTACCGGTCATTTCGATGAATATTCCACCTTTAATGGCAGGAATCAGGTCTTCATGGTTTGCAAGCCAGGCGATGGTGCCTATAGTTTCAGGACCAAACCAGAAGCGTACGCTCATTGAGCCTGGTGGTAATGGATGGACAGCCAACCGGCGAGCCACCTCAATGGCGGTGACCACACCGGCTGCGTCGTCATTAGCCTGGTTGGGGTGGCAGACATGCGCCATGATGAAAATTTCGCCGGCGGATGGATTTTTCCCGCCCTGCGGATGCAGCACAGCGGTTGAGACTTTGAAGCCTTCCTCGGGCCGCGTGGAAAATTCGGAATGGATGACAGCGTGATATTTTTTATCACGAGCTAATAGGTCAAATTGATTTTTGGGCAGGCAAAATCCCCAGTCGCGGTCGTAATACTTAAATTTCCAGGGAATGGTGTGGGGCCTTTTTTCGTTAAAGTACAGGTGGGGTTCAAGCTCAGCCCAGGTCAGGGTTTTATCGATAGGTAGAGAGTAGGAAACCAGGTGCAAGGAGTTATTTCGAAAATCCAGCAGGCGTTCGCCATCTTCTGTTTCAAGGTAAGCTTCATGCACAATGTAGCGCTCGGGCACATACCAGGTCCAGACTGGCTGCAAGGGTGTGTAAGTTTCCAGTTTGTAATTGGCATTTTCCGGGAGATAGGAACCAATCAACTCCAGGGCGGTATCCATTCCATCGGATGCAAGCGTGCGGTGCAAGGGCAGGATTTCTGCGAGCACATCTTTGAGGGCAGAGATGGGCTTCATGCTTGGAAGCCAATCTCTGGCACGTTCGGGAGTTTCTAGAATATAAGTCAGTCCGGGACCGGGGTGGGCTTGCATGGCATCAACTGCTACCCGGAAGACGTCATTGCATTTCATTAAGCGGGATTCACCGGTACCAATGCGGCGAAGATTGACAACCTGGCTATCGAGCAGGGCTCCAATCGGTTCAAAATCGAGTACCACGCCGCGTTCGACATCGCGCACAAACATGGTGTAGGCGGCATCTTGAGGTTTGCCTTGCTGGTCGATGGCGGTCCCCTTGAATTCTTTTAAGAAGCGATAATCTACGCCGGCTAACTGTTCGCAATGATGCAGAAAGGTGATGGATTTGCTATATGCCAGCCCAAGAATGAGGATTTTTGCGTCCCACTCTCGGAATTTTGTGAAAATGGTGCTTTCGCCAAAGCAATCGCTGCTGCGGTGGGCCGCGAGTTCATCGGCATGCCTGCCGATGGCAGCCATCGAATAAATCGGATGAAACATGCGTCGGGCCCTTGGGTCGGTGCGGACCAATTCGGTCAGCACGCCCATCTGGGAGGGTGTGGTGCGGATGTCCCAGGGAGTGCCCTTCAGAAAGTCATAGTTAAGGGTTGGCATAATCAGCGTGCCGAGCGGGCCGATAATTTCCAGGATGGCTTCGATGACTGTGCGTGGGCCGCCATCCACCCCACCGGGGGCCTTGCCAAGCGAAGAGTATGAGCTGTGTATAAAAACGGTGTCGTTTGTCTCAAGGCCGATGGCGCGAAATTCATCCAGCAAGTATTGTTTTGTGATCACGGGATTCTCCCTAAGTGGTTTGCCTCGATTTTATCATGATGGTGAGAACTGCGAATATTACAAAAGCGCCAAAGCTCCTCCGACCTTCAATTTATGAAAGCCTCGGGAATACATAAAATTGCTATTGAATTTTTCCGAGATAGATGATAAAAATTGAATAGATAAGCCTGAGAGGAGAAAGTTGTGAATATCAATTTCTATGCAACATTACGATTAATCACTGGCAAAAAAACGGTCATTCTTGATCTGGTGGATGGGATTACCGTGCGGGAGATGCTCGAGAAAATATTCGAAGCATTCCCGGCCTTGCGGCATGAATTAATGACAGCTGAGAATGACTTGCACGGTCATGTGCATGTTTTTGTCAATGGGCGCGACGTGCCATACCTGGCAGATGTGCTTGAAACAAAAATATCAAGTTCTGACAAACTCGATATCTTCCCGGCAGTTGGAGGTGGCTAGATGCAGACACTGACTCGTGAAATGCGCGGCATCCCATTCTTTTTGTTAAAAGAATACCTGGTAGAGCTTGGCGGTGTCTTGGATGAAAATGATGTGGTGACCGGTAAGGGTTGGGCTGTGCGTCTAACCAAGATGGAACCCTATAAATTTTTTTCTCTCCAGGTTGGGCAAACCCGTCTTGATATGGAACTGAATGATGAAGTGGCGGAAGATTTTTTGGAGCGCTTTGCCATGAAAACCTTGCGGGCAGGGGCTTAATCAGGATTGCAAGCATCCAGTGAAGCGATAAAAAAACGACGCGCCTTTGAAGGGCGCGTCGTTTTTGATTCAAATACGATACGATCAGGCGAGATCGAGTTCCTTGAGTTTGGCTTCGGTAACAACGCCATTTTCCCAGCCGCGAGCAGCATAGTAATCTGCGAGCATTTTATCGAGTTCGCAGAGTTGACCCAATGATCCGGGCATGGTGGATGGTTCAGTGGTGAAGCGGGCGGGCAGGTAGTCACTGCCTGCTCCCAAGCCTGCCTGGTTGTTATAGAGGCGTTCCAGGTTATAGATACGTTCGCCGGTCTTAAGAAGTTCGGCCGATGACATGGGGACGCCGGTCATGGCAGTGTATTGTTGAGCATATTCATCGACACCCATGGCAAAGGCACTGAACTTGCACAGGTCCATGCTGTCTGAGAAGGCGTGAATATCCTGGAAAATCTTGACCAAGCCGCCCTTACCTTCCCAAGCGATCGGGTCAGTTTTGAGGGTGCCAAAGGGCATAACGCCCAATTCGGAAGCGGGGGTATAAGCGCGCAGGTGGCAGGCGCCGCGGTTGCTGGTGGCGTAGCCCAGGCCCATGCCCTTAAGACCACGCGGGTCGTAAGCAGGGATACCCTGGCCTTTAACTGTCATGGCCAGTTCAGGGTGGCCAAAATGCTTGGCGGTGGCGTTGGCGCCTTCGCCCATAATTTCGCCGAGGCCTTCGCGTCTGCCAATCATTCCGGCGAGTGCGACCATGGCATCGTTGTCGCCCCAGGCAAGTGTGCCATCGGCTGCGCTGGTATAGCCCTTTTCACTGGCTTCCATAAAGATCGAAATGGGATGTCCGATTTCGATGGCGTCCATACCGAAGTCGTTGCAGATATCGATCATCTTGGCGACTACGCGAGCGTCATTGTTGCCGACGTTTGCGCCAACCGACCAGGCTGGTTCGTATTCGACAGATTCCATTCGCAGACCAGCATAAGGTCCGTCTTTGACTTCGACTTCCTTCTTGCATGCAACCGGGCAGGCGTGGCAGGTGGGATCATTAACCAGCAGGTTTTCTTTGAAGTATTCGCCGCTGATTTTTTCGGCGTTTTCGCCGTAGGAGGTCAGTGTGCTATTTTTGGTGGGCAGTGCACCGATGCTGTTGGTAATGTTCATGAGCACGTTGGTGCCATAAACAGAAAGACCACCCTTGCGCGGGCTGGTAATATTCTCTTCGGCCATGATGACCTTGAGGGCGCGTTCGTGGGCAGCTTTCCAGGCATCACGATCTGTTGC